>NZ_CEXQWX010000010.1:0-66166 GCF_982718395.1 Carboxylicivirga sp. | reverse complement strand
GTTAAGTGAGAAAGTGATTGTTCGTTTCAAAATAGTTCTGTTATTTGTTTTCCATATAACTAATGTCTCTGCTCAGGTTCCGGCTGAACTTCAAAATCCTGAAGTGTATGGAATTAATAAGCTACCTGCCCGAACTTCTATATGGCCTGCGGCTAATGTCCAAAGTGCTTTACAAAGTTCCTATGGTCATTCCGATTGGGTGCAGTCATTAAACGGCGAGTGGCACTTCAACTGGGCTCCTGAACCTTCGCAACGACCTGCTGACTTCTATCAGGAAACATTTGACCATAGTGGATGGGGCACTATTACGGTTCCTTCAACCATTGAGCGTCAAGGTTTCGGAACGGCTCAATACCTGAACGACCGTTACCCTTTTAAAGTTAACCCACCAAAGGTTATGGATACACCTCCAACTGATTACACAACTTATAAAGAACGTAATCCGGTTGGTTCTTATATTCGTACGTTTAAAGTGCCCGAAAACTGGAAGCAGAAGCAAATAATATTGCATTTTGCAGGCTTGAGTTCAGCGGCATTTGTGTGGGTAAATGGTCATAAGGTTGGCTATACACAAGGCTCACGTTTACCATCTGAATTTGATATTAGTTCTTACCTGAAAGAAGGGGAGAACCTACTGGCTGTTGAGGTTTATAAATACTGCGATGGCTCCTATCTCGAAGATCAGGATTACTGGCGACTGAGTGGTATTTACCGCGATGTATTTCTGCGGGCTGTACCAAAGGTGAACCTGTGGGATGTATACGCTCAGCCCGAAATCAATTTAACCGATATGTCGGCAGAGGTGAATCTTTTCACGACATTTACCAGCTTTAGTTCGTCCAAAGCCAATAAACACAAGCTGCGCATTAAACTATTATCACCGGAAGGTAAAGAGGTATTTAGCCGCGATAAGATCGCGATTAATACAATCCATCAGGGTTTTAACAAGGAAGCATATCAGGCAAGCTTTCAGGTCGAAAATATTCGTTTGTGGTCGCCCGATGATCCGCAAATGTATCATCTTCTTATAGAACATCTCAATAAAAACAAGGTGCTTGAAGTATATAACCTGCCACTGGCATTTAGGGAGATGAGAGTGGACGGAAAGCAGGTACTTTTTAACGGTCGTCCATTCAAGATCAGGGGTGTTAACCGGCATGAGTTTTCTCCGGATCAGGGCTGGACGATTACCCGAGAGCAGAAGGAGAAGGAAATCATACTGTTGAAGCAAGGTAATGTGAATTTTGTACGAACTGCGCATTATCCCAATGATCCGTATTGGTACGAACTCTGCAATCGATATGGTATCATGATAATGGACGAGGTGAATGTGGAATCGCATGGCTTAAGCTACCATAAGCGTGTGTTGCCGGGCGATTTACCTGAGTGGGAAAAGGCTTGTACGGAACGTATGGAGCGGATGGTGGTCCGAGATAGGCAGCATCCTTGTGTAATGATGTGGTCGCTGGGTAACGAAGCAGGGTACGGCAATACCTTTATGACTATGCGATCGGTGACGCAACAGATTGACAAGGAACAACGCCCGATCCACTATGCCGGAATGAATCTGGCCGCCGATATGGACAGTCAGACCTATAAAACCATTAAATGGCTGACGGCTCATGTGAATGGTAAAGCCAAACGTTTTGGCGAGCGTGGCGAAACATCCAACTCATCCATGCATGGAGAATATCCATCAGGCAAACCATTTGTGATGAACGAATATTGCCATGCTATGGGAAACAGCCTGGGTAATTTTCAGGATTATTGGGATCTCGTTTACGAGGAAGATATGCTGGCAGGCGGATTTATATGGGACTGGACCGACCAGGCGCTCTGGCGGAATCCTGAAAATCCGGACAGTGGCTTTGTTTATGGAGGGTATTACGGTGATACGCCTAACGATGGAAATTTTTGTGTAAATGGCATTATTGCTGCCGACCTGGAGCCTCATCCGCATTATTTCGAGATGAAAAAGGTGTACCAGCCTGTGTATATGAGGCTAGTTAGTGAAAATCCATTAAAGGTTGAAATTATCAACCACAGCAGTACCAGCAACACCAATCAATACACTTTTAGTTACCAGTGGATAATTGATGGAAAAAAGAGAGTTGAAAATGTGCTGACAGATATTAATATTAACCCTTTAGATCAACAAATAATTACCTTTGAAAACGAGGAACTGCCCAAAGGCAAAGATGTTCACCTTAATATCTATTGTCGCCAGAAGGAAGATCGATCATGGGCTTCCAAGGATTACGTATTGGCTTGGGAGCAATTTGAAATAGCCAGGTCAGAATCGTATTTGATTGAGGAAACCAAAACTGTTGATGTTTCATTTAAGGCTGTTGATAAGGCCTATCTGTTTAGTGGCAACGATTTTCAGTTAGTGATTGATAAAGAAACAGGATTGTTGAAGGAGTATTGGCACAAAAAGCAACAGCTAATCAAAGAACCCATGCGCTTTAATTTCTGGCGTCCTTTAACCGATAATGACAAAGGCTGGAAAGTGGACAGAAAGATGGGAGTTTGGAAAACAGAAGCAGATCGTTACCAGGTAAAGGATATCCGGCTGCTGAAAAAATCTGGAAGAATTAACGGTGTACAGGTGCAATTTGTGTTCCTTGAAACAAAAACAACCTGCCGGGTGAATTATACCATCAGTCCATCGGGGCAACTAAAAGTGGATACCCAATGGCATATTCCAGAAGGCAATCCCAACTTACCACGTCTGGGCTGGCAAGTGGAAATCAACTGTGAACTGGAGCAGGTTGAATGGTTTGGTCGTGGTCCGCACGAAAACCATAAAGACCGCAAAACGGGTGCTGCAGTGGGCATCTACCAGCATAATGTGACAGACTGGATCACTCCATATGTCAGGCCGCAGGAGAATGCCAACCGTTGCGATATACGCTGGGTTGAGTTTACAACTGGCAATAACGATGGTTTACGCATTACAGCCGATCCTTCTCATCTGTTCTCAATGAGTACACGACCCTATACCGCCAAAGAGTTAAGTACAAAACGATTTGATTGGGAGTTGAAAAAGCACCGGAATATTTGCCTGCAGATTGACTATGATCAAATGGGTGTTGGTGGTGATAACTCCTGGGGGCATCCCATACTGGAGTCTTATCTGATCAAACCGGGCGACTATCGATTGGTTTTCTATATTGGAGGAGTTCAGTAATGAAAAGTATTACGATAAATCAGATCAATTGATTAATTCAATCGAGTTATTGGATCTTAACGGTATATTGCATGGTAGATATGAAATGAAAACGTACCAGTATCAGCTGGATACCAATAACTTTAAAAAAGAACCTATATATTGTTGATTAAAATGCTTGACGATATGCAAGAACACAAACTAATCATCAATTAATACTGGATTGAATGATCATGAATGAGGATCAACAAGATAGCCAGAGTAAAGCTGAAATAATCTGGTTTACAGGATTGTCAGGTTCTGGAAAAACCACATTGGCAAATGCACTTTGCAGCATGTTAAAGAAAGCAGGTCGCAAGGTGGTTGTTTTAGATGGTGACGCAATTAGGCAAAAAAATCAAAATACCAATTATACAAAAGAGGGACGAATCAAACACCTTGAAAAGGTGGCAGAAGAAGCTCAAAGGATTCAAAAAGAAGGAATAACAGTTATTGCTTCTTTAATAACTCCATATCAGGTATCCAGAGATTATTTACGCTCATCGTTAGATAACTATACAGAAATTTACCTTTCAACACCCATTGAGGTTTGTGAACAAAGGGATGAAAAGGGCTTATATAAGAAAGCCCGAAATGGAGAAATTGACAACTTTACAGGTATTTCAGCACCTTATGAGGTTCCTCAAAATCCTGATTTGGTAATTGATACTTCAAAGTGTACCGTTGAACAAACTATGCTGGTTATTATTGAAAGGCTGTATAAAACCATTAGCTTGGATAGTAAATGAAATTATCGTTTTGTAGCTGACAATTGACTATTTATGAACACATAAGGATATATGATGGATTTGAACCTAAGAACAAGACTTCTGTAAACGATTGATATTTATAACTGCAAATTACGCGAATGAACAAATTGTTTTCTGGAGGAAAACCCTATGATTTGTGTAATTTGTGGTTCCTTAATATTTTTCAGAGAGTATTACATCTAACCATGCGAATTGTTTTCGCTCCATCGGTTGGCCCTTATAGTTCATAAAAAGAGCCCAATTACTTAGTCCTATTGTATTGGTTAATGTATAAACTCCAACTTTGCCAGTTACAATTTGAAGCCTTTTCGGTCAGATGTAATATTTTATTGCGGACGATTAAAGCATTATTAGAATATGGCCCTTCCTTTTCACGAATAAAGTCATCAACCAATTCAAGGTCCGGCTTGCTTAAACTCAATATATAGGATAGGTCAACTGTTTCAGAATAGGAAAGGTTATATCTTGTAATTAATCTATCCATTGGAATAAATGACATCAAAACAAAACAAACAAATGCATTCATAGTTAATTTGTTAAAATACAGCCAATTTGTGAAAGGATTATAAAGCTTTTTTAAAGAAAGAACTAAACCAATTACCACACAGATTAAGCCTAAAAACACTGCGATTCTTTTATAAGTTAATCCATAAACCTCAACATACAGAAAGTTTTTGTAAGCAGTAATTAGAGCAAGTAATAAGTTTTGTAAAATCCAGAAAATGCTTGCGTTTTTTATAATTTTTAAGTTTGAATGAAAATTTAATTGACCTCTAAAAAAATAGATCACTAGTCCAATTGCTAAACTAAGTGTAAATATAAGAGTATAAAATCCTTGGTGGACATATTCTGAATATGTGATTCCTTCTGGTAATTTACCTGTAAAAATGACAATTAAGTCACCAACATTAGCAATAAATAAAATGACACCTATAATCCAAATACTCAACTTGGCAATTAAAAACTCTTGTTCATCTCTTTTAGTAAGTTCTGATTTGTTTATTGACGTGTTGATTAAGTTTAATTCTTGAATGCTGTCATTTATGTTGATTTTTACAAGACCATATAATAAAAGAAACAATCCTACTATTGTTAATATAAACCCAAACTCAATAAAAGACAGGTCAATTTTAGAGAAAAGCTCTGAAAAAACAGGGTTACTATTAATATATAACATGATAAAAATAGAAACAATTATTGCAGTAATTAAGTAAATAATACCTTTTCTGTTTCCTGATGATTCTTTAGGTGTAAGCTTAGATTCATCTTTTTTAAATATGCTAAATGGACTTTCAATAATTGAGTACAAACCCTGTAGAAGAGTGACAATGGGAAATGGTGTTGGTAGCATTGTACTCCACATAAATAAATAACTAAAAAGCCAGATAATACGTGTCAATAACTGTGGATACCAAACTATAAAAAATGAGCTCAACAAGGATGGAAGAATCGCTATAGCTAAACTTTTAACCCCCTTTTCTTTATTTTGATAAATCAATACAATTGCAGAAATGGTGGTGAATACCAATTTGTTTATACCTGCGTCTTGTTTGTAAAACAAGTAACTACCAACGATTGCCAAACAGATGGTGATTAGATTTCTTTCTTTTTTATTCATGATTAAAGTTTTAAAAGTACTTTGTATTTCAAAGTATATATTTAAAAAAATATTTAGTCTTTAAGGGTTTTCAAATTAATGCATAATGACCTTCTATTAAACCAGTTAATACACCTGATGATAAGAATCTTATTGAAGGATTCATCATATTCTGAGTGACTTGGATTATTTCTATTACATTCATGCATAAAAGTACTTTGAGTTACAAAGTTGAAAGATTATTTTGGATTAACAAATAAATCGAAGAAAAAATATAAGCCAGATTAGCCAAGCATTTCGTGCTTGAAGCATTATGTGCCAATTATCCTCCTATTTGTTTTGTTTATCAAAAGAAGTTGAGGATTGATCAAGCATGGCTGGTGCTTTCATTCAAAAATTCTATTTTAGCATATACTATTCGGATATAGCTGCCCTGCCTGGTGAGGCGAGAATGGGGATTGGGGGCATTTCAGCAACATGAGAAATTAGTATTCAATGGCGATTGTCGTTGAATAAATACGTACGTAAAAACAAAGCATGGATTATTTATTCAAAGTCAGAAAAATTGCAGTTAGTTTGATCCTTATTTTCATCTCTATTACGGTTAATGCGAAGAATGAAAACATAATTACCAAAAGAAAAGCAGATTTTATTATTGATATTGCAACAAAGATTTCCTATCCGGCAGTTACTGATGCAAAAAGCTATAAGATTGGAATATACGGTAAAGGTAAAGCTATCAGGACATTGTTTGAAGAGTTAGAGTCCAGAGAAGAAGAACTAACCATCCGTGGAGTACCGGTTGAGTTATTAGAGTTTAAGAATATTAGAAGTGTTGAAACCGTTGATCTTTTATATTTGGCGGGAGATAGTAAAATCCGCATTAGCGATCTCAATGAGAAACTAAACGGACATCCATACATTATTGTAACAGAGAATTTTCCTTTTGGAACATCCATGCTCAATTTCGCTATGGATAAGAGTAATGAGCTTTTCTATGAGATTCAAAAAGAAGCCATCAACAGCAAGGGTGCGGTAATTGAAGAAAGCTTACTATCGTCACATAATCGTATAACATCTGAAAAGGTATGGGAACAAAAGCTTGAAGCTGCCCTTCAGGTGATTGATATGCAGGAAGATAAAATTGAAGAACAAACTGAAGAAATTGTTGAAAAAACTAAAGTCATAAATTATCAACGCATTGCCATTTTTGTAGCAATTGTATCCATTTTAATGATCAGTGGATTGGGGTTGGTGTTATGGCGCATTAATCGGCAGAAAAAAGAAGCTCTTAAAAATATAGTTGATAGCATTGTTTATGCGAAGCGGATCCAGAATGGAGTTTTGCCTACCGAGAAACTAATCAAAGAACACCTGCCCAATTCATTCATTCTTTATAAACCCAAAGACCTTCTTTCAGGTGATTTTTATTGGTTGGAAAAGATAGGAGATAAGGTTTTTTTCGCTGTGGCAGATTGCACCGGGCACGGCGTTCCGGGTGCAATACTTAGTGTCATGTGTATTAATTCTCTCAATGAAACAGTTAAGGAGTTGGGTATTTATGAGCCCGGTAAAATACTTGATAAAACAACAGAGATTCTCGAAAGTCAATTTTCGCAAAGTGACGAGGATGTTACTGATGGAATGGATATCGCTTTATGTTGCTTCGATGTAAAAACGAAACAATTAGACTATGCGGGTTCTAATAATTCCCTTTACTATATTCAAAATGAAGAATTAAATGAAATAAAGCCCAACAGGCAACCCATTGGTAAATATGAATACCGCGAACCGTATACCAATCACACAATTAACATCACAACAGATACAAGGCTCTATATCTTTTCAGATGGCTATGTTGACCAATTTGGCGGACCAAAAGACAAGAAGTATTCTTATAAGAGATTCAGGAAGACACTTCTTTCTGTACATCATCAATCAATGGAGGAGCAAAAAGAAATAATTGATAACGAAATAAATACATGGAGAGGTAATAATGAGCAAATCGATGATATTTGTGTGATGGGGTTGAAGATATAACAGCGGTGTACTGTAATGAACACCACGTTAATGATTAAACATTAATAGCGTTTGATAATTTACTTCAACAAACCCTCGTAAAAATCGATGTTTTGACGATTTAGTATGTCAATAGGCAGGTAATGAGTACCATCAACTTCTACTTTCTTAAACAGGTAATTAAACATCAACATCACCGCATTGTAACCTTGCGCTTTTGATTGCTGTCCAATCAGCACATCAATCATCCCTTCTTTTAGGTATTGCACATTTTCATCAAGGGTATCAAAGCCAATGATCATTTTGTTTGGAAGCTGGCTCTTTTTCAGGATACTGGCAATGCGGTATGCGCGAGAGTTAGGTACGAAAATAATCTGTACCTGACTATTATTATTTAGAAAATCCAATAGAATTGATTCGTATTTCTTTTCCTCTTCCTCAATTTTCAGCGTCAGGTGATGAATCTTAGGTTTGAATGTATTTTGCCAAGCAAAGTTCATAAAGCCATCGATTCGTTCTTCGTGGTGCGAAAACTCGTGCTGCTCTTTTGAAACATAAGTGATTAGTATTTCCTGATCAGTTTTAAGTGCCATCTGACATAGACTGGCAGCTACTTGTCCGGCAGAATGAGCATGTTGACCGATAAAAGCAAGAGGTTCAGTTTCTGTATGATGGATATTGAGGTGAATAAAAGGGATATTCATATTCCTTAATTCCTTGCAAAAGCTTAATGATTCATCAAAAAACATTGGCACATACACAATTCCATCATATTGTTTTTCAAGCACCTGTTGACTGATTTCTTTAAATGAGTCCGCGCGAGCATTAAAATAGAATTTATCTATAATGACTTTAAATGATGATAATTCAGATATAGCCTTGTTGATGCCTGAATCGGGTCGTTCCCAATATATTATTTCATCGGGAGCAGGTATGAGGCAAGCTATTTTGTGTTCTTTCTTAAGCGCCAGATTACGGGCCATAATATCAGGTTCATACCCCAACTCTTTTATCGCCACTTGAATCTTTTCGGCAGCTTTTTGAGAAACTTTACCACGTTTGTGAATATAACGATCAACAGTACCAACCGAAACTTCAGCCTTTTTAGCTATATCTACAATTCTGATTTTCATCCTGAATAAAATAAGAACGCCAGTAAGATACTGGCGTCCCGCATACCAATTATTAACCCAAAGAAACTATAATTTATGCATTTTTAAAAATTGAAATAGTTTTTCGCATTGTAATAACAAATGCCTTCAACATATTCCTTTAATAAACTCATATCATTAGGAATTAAGCCATTCTCCACATCTTGACCTAACAGGTTGCAAAGGATGCGACGGAAATATTCATGCCGGCTGTAGCTCAGAAAACTGCGCGAATCGGTCAACATGCCCACAAAGCGGCTTAGTAACCCCAGGTTGGATAAAGCATTCATCTGTTTTTCCATACCATCTTTCTGATCCAGGAACCACCATCCCGATCCCCATTGTATTTTACCAGCAATGCTTCCGTCCTGGAAGTTTCCGATCATCGTTGCATACACTTCATTATGTGATGGGTTCAGGTTGTAAAGAATGGTTTTAGTTAGCTTGCCTTCAGAGGCTAAGCGGTTGAAGAATTTAGACATGTCTTTGGCAACCAGGTCATCTGCAATAGAGTCAAAACCGGTATCAGCACCAATCTGATTAAACATTTTAGTGTTGTTATTTCGAATTGCACCAACATGGAACTGCTGTGTCCAGCCTTTGTTATAGTCCATCACAGCCAACTCATACAATACGGCCGATCGGTATTTTGAAACTTCAGTTTTGCTCAGAGTTTTTTTATTAATCCCTTTTTTAAAAATGGATTCAATTTCATCGTTCGTAAAATCATCGCAGTAGAAACGATCCAGTCCATGATCAGACAATTTACAACCCATCTGCTCAAAAAAGTTCTGACGAACCTGAAGTGCTTCCATTAGCGTGGCATAGCTTGAAATCTCAATGCCCGAAACTTTACTGAGTTTTGCCAGGTAAGTAATAAAGTCATCTGCCTGATTAATGGCCAATGCCTTATCAGCCCGCCAGGTAGGAAGTACCTTGGTTTTAAAACCAGAATCTTTAATCATCTGGTGCCATTCAAGTGAATCAGCCGGATCATCAGTAGTGCAGATCACTTCAACATTAGCTTGTTGAATTAATCCTTTACATGAGAATTCCGGTGTTTGCAGTTTAGCATTACATTCATCCCAAATTTCTTTAGCAGTATCCTGGTTTAACAATTTTTTGATACCAAAAGGCTTATTGAGTTCCAGGTGTGTCCAGTGATAAAGAGGATTCCGCAAAGTATATGGAACCGTTTTTGCCCAATTGTTATATTTATCCCAATCGCTGGTTTCGCCCGTTATATATTTCTCATCAATACCATTGGTTCTCAAAGCACGCCATTTATAATGATCGCCATGTAACCATATCTGCGTCAGGTTTTCGAAGTTAATATCTTCAGCAATCTGTTGCGGAGATAAATGGCAATGATAATCAATAATAGGTAGGTGGGCTGCATATTCATGGTACAGCGTTTTGGCTGTGTTATTAGATAATAGAAAGTCGTCGTGTATCAGCATGTTAATAGATTTTCTGTGCAAATATAATCAAAAAGTGTGTGCGCACACACTTTTTGATTATATTTGCACAGAAAAATAATTTAAAGATGGTATTTACAGTTTTGTAATTAATTGGAAAAATAAGGGGAGAGAAGCAAACAAAGCAGGTGCATCCTGCATAATGAAACAAATTATATTTAAAATGTCTAAAAAAGTAATCACGTTTGGAGAAATCATGTTGCGCCTGTCAACGCCGGGTTACCAGCGCTTTTCACAGGCAAAAAACTTAGAAATGTGTTATGGAGGAGGTGAGGCTAACGTTGCATACTCTCTGGCTAATTATGGAATCGAAGTTGCATTGGTGACACGCTTACCTAAGAATGATATGGGTGAGGCATGTATGAAAGAATTGAGAAAGTATGGCGTTAACACGGAGCATATATTATATGGAGGTGATCGTTTAGGAATATATTTTCTGGAGACAGGAGCTGTTGCACGCGCAAGCAAGGTCGTGTATGATCGGGCTTTCTCTTCATTTTCAACCATTGAGCCCGGTATGGTGAATTGGGATGAAGTGTTGAATGATGCCGCCTTCTTTCATTGGACCGGTATCACACCGGCTGTTTCGCAAGGTGCTGCTGATGCCTGTCTGGAGGCCATTAAAGCAGCTAACCGTTTGGGTGTAACTGTTTCGTGTGATCTGAATTATCGCAAGAACCTGTGGAAATATGGTAAAAAAGCATCTGAAGTAATGCCGGAACTGGTGACAGGATGTGATATTGTATTGGGTAACGAAGAAGACGCTGCGATGGTATTAGGTATTCACCCCGAAGGAATGGATGTTACAAGTGGTCATGTTGAAGCAGAAGCTTACAGGAGCGTATCTCAGCAAATAATGAAAGAATATCCGCGAGTTAAGAAGGTGATTACAACATTGCGAGGTTCCATCAATGCCAACCACAATAAATGGTCGGGCGTGTTATATGACGGTGAAAAACTGTTTAAAGCGGCCGATTACGACATCACGCATATTGTTGATCGTGTTGGTGGTGGCGATTCATTTATGGGTGGTTTAATCTATGGTTTATTGACTTATGAAGACGATGACCAGAAAGCCCTTGAATTTGCAACAGCAGCATCATGCCTGAAGCATACCATTCATGGCGATTACAACCTGGTGACGGTTGAAGAAGTTGAGAAACTTATGGGAGGCGATGCTTCGGGGCGTGTTTCCAGATAATTTGCTGGTTATTGATGACAAAGTCTTGTTAGTTTGACTTTTGCAGATTAGAGTAAATAATTTTTGTTTGAAATAATAGTTTTTTTGAAGGAGCCTGGTAACGACCGGGAAAATGGTAAGAGGATGGAGGTGGATTGGTTTCTTCGTCCTTTTACCTTTTGAAAATAATAGAATAACCAGTGATTATATACAGGCCGGCTTTGCTGTCTTTTTAAAACAATATCATGTCCAAATACACAAGAATAGAAGTTTATCTGGCAATGAAGGAAACAGGCGTTGTGCCCGTATTCTACCATGCCGATATAGAAGTTTGTAAAAACGTGCTTAAAGCATGTTACAATGGTGGCATTCGTGTTTTTGAGTTTGTCAATAGGGGAGACTTTGCACATGAACTTTTTACTGAATTAAATAAATATGCCTTGACCGAATTACCAGGTATGATTTTGGGTGCCGGCTCCATCGTTGAAGAGGGAACAACAGCTCTCTACATTCAAAATGGAGCTAATTTTATCGTTTCTCCATTGCTCAATGAAAACATGGCTAAAATTTGTAACCGACGGAAAGTTATGTGGTCACCAGGCTGCGGAACCATTAGTGAAATTGGAAAGGCGCAAGAGTTAGGAGCAGAAGTGGTTAAAGTATTTCCGGCATCTGAGGTGGGAGGTCCGTCATTTGTGAAAGCAGTGAAAGCACCGATGCCCTGGACGGATATTATGCCTACTGGTGGCGTAAGCTGTGATAAAGAAAATCTGGAAATGTGGTTCGCTGCTGGTGTTACATGCGTTGGTATGGGCTCTAATTTATTTCCTAAAGAAATAATGGATAGCAAAGATTACAAAGCACTGGAAGAGAAGGCGAGAGAATTAATTAATACAATTAAATCCTTAAAATAGAATCTGATGACAGAGTTAAATTTAAAAGATAAGGTAGCAGTTGTAACAGGTGGAGGTGGCGTATTATGTTCTACCATTGCTAAGGGCTTAGCAATTCATGGCGTTAAAATGGCTATTCTTGACCTAAATCAAGAAGCAGCGAAGAAAGTAGCGGAAGAGATTACGGAAGATTATGGCGTTTCTTCAATCGGTATTAGTGCGAATGTATTAGAAAAGGAATCGCTTGAAGCGGCATTAGAAGTCATTCATAAAGAATTAGGTACTGTTGATTACTTGCTAAACGGAGCCGGTGGAAATGCAGCCAGTGCTACAACACAGGCAGAGTTTCTCACTGATGATAAACTTGATAAATTGGAAGAAACATTCTTTGGTCTTCAAATGGAAGGATTTGACAAGGTATTTGCATTGAACTTCCAGGGAACTTTATTGCCTTCAATGGTATTTGCCAAAGATATGCTGAATAAAAAAGAAGGAGCGATTGTTAATGTATCTTCAATGAACTCTTATACACCTTTAACTAAGATACCGGCCTACTCGGCTGCTAAGGCGGCCATAAACAACTTTACTCAGTGGCTGGCAGTGCATTTTGCCAAAACCGGTATTCGGGTAAATGCAATTGCTCCAGGTTTTTTATTGACCAATCAGAATCGTTTTTTACTGATTGATGAGCAAACAGGTGAAGCTACTCCTCGTGGAAATAAAATAATCACCAATACACCTATGGAACGTTACGGTGAGCCTGAGGAATTATGTGGCACCGTTAATTACTTATTATCCGACTGGTCAAAATTTATCACAGGTGTAGTTGTACCTGTCGATGGCGGATTTAGTGCATATAGTGGTGTTTAACAATTAGGTCTTGAAGAAGCCATGGTGTTTGTGTATTGCTTTTTTTCATGGCTTCTTCACCTTTAAAAGAAATAACAATGATAGAACAAACTTGGAGATGGTACGGACCTAATGACCGTATAACATTATCAGATATAAAACAAACCGGTGCAACTGGTATTGTGACAGCTTTGCATCATATTCCAAACGGTGAAGTGTGGACTGTTGAAGAAATTAAAAAGAGAAAAGCTGAGGTTGAAGCGGCAGGGCTTGTATGGTCTGTTGTAGAGAGTGTGCCTGTTCATGAAGATATTAAGAAACAAAGCGGCAACTGGGAACAATATGTGACTAACTACCAGGAATCAATCCGTAACCTGGGACAGTGCGGTATTGAAACTATTTGCTACAATTTTATGCCTGTTTTAGATTGGTCGCGTACCAACCTTGAATCGGTTTTTGATGATGGCTCATTGGCATTAATATATGAACAGAAGGTGTTTGCGGCTTTTGATATTCATATTTTAAAGCGTCCAGGCGCAGCTAATGATTACACCGAAAAAATAGTAAAAGAAGCAGAAGCTTATTATAACAGTCTGGATGATGCCGGCAAGGAAATCCTGACCAATACTGTAATAAAAGGTCTACCGGGTGCAGAGGAAAGTTATACATTGGAACAATTTCAAACGGTATTGGATGCTTATGCTGATATTGACGATGAGAAATTAAGAAAACATCTCCAGGAATTTTTAGCTGCGATCATTCCCGTTGCCGAAAAGGCTGGTGTTCGTATGGCCATCCATCCGGATGATCCGCCTTGGGGCTTACTTGGGTTACCGCGGGTGGTAAGTACTTTGGAAGATGCCAAAACGATTATCAATACCGTTGATTCTGTTTCGAATGGAGTAACCCTTTGTACCGGATCATGGGGTGCTGGTTACTTTAATGATCTATCAGTGATGGCTAAAGAGTTGGCACCTCGCATCAACTTTGCCCACTTACGTAATGTCAAGCGTGATACCGATTATAACTTCAACGAAGACTATCTGTTTGATGGTGATGTGGACATTTACGCGGTGTTAAAAGCTATTATTGAAGAAGAAGAAAATCGTAAGAAAGCAGGGCGAAAAGATTTCTCGATTCCTGTTCGTCCCGATCATGGAAATCAAATGTTAGGTGATGTGGGACAAGATAATAATCCGGGCTATTCACTTTATGGTCGTATGAAAGGCCTTGCCGAGATACGCGGATTGGAATTAGGTATTCGTCGAAGTTTATTAGTTTAATTATTATCTAACTCCATGAAAGGAAAATTTACAATTAAATCAGGTTTAGCTGTTATGGTTTTATTGTCATTACTGGCATGTAACAGACAATCTAACTATTCTAGTATAAAGCTGGCTCACGGACTTGATCCATCTCACCCTGTTCACAAAGCAATGGTATTTATGGCAGATACCTTAAATAAGATATCTGAAGGTAAGATGAGTATGGAAATATACCCCAGTGCTCAGCTGGGAGGCGAACAGCAGTGTGTAGAACTTTTACAGATTGGTAGTTTAGCTATTACAAAAGTTTCAGCAGCTGCTTTGGAAAGTTTTACGAATAATTATCAGGTTTTGGGCTTACCATACGTATTGCGCTCGAGGGAGCACTGCTATAAAGTGTTGGATGGTCCTATTGGCAAAGAGTTTTTAAATTCAACCGAAAAGTATAACCTCAAAGGTTTGTGCTTTTATGATGCCGGCGCACGGAGTTATTACAGTTTAAATAAGGACATAACCCACCCAGATGATTTAGTTGGTATGAAAATCAGAGTGATGAAGAGCCAGACTGCCATGAGCATGGTAAAGGCAATGGGTGGTTCTCCAACACCTATCTCATGGGGTGAACTGTATACTGCTTTACAAAGTGGTGTTGTGGATGGAGCTGAGAATAACCCTCCAAGCTTATTGACTTCGCGGCATTACGAAGTTTGCAAACACTATAGCTTAAATGAGCACACACGTGTACCAGACGTATTAATTATAAGTACAGTTGTTTGGAATAAATTATCCGATCAGCAAAAGGATTGGTTGCAAAAAGCTGCTGATGCCTCTGTTATTGAAGAGCGGAGCTTGTGGATCGCTGCTGAAGAAGAAGCATTAAGAAAGGTGCAGGAGGAAGGGGTTAAAGTCACTTACCCGGATAAAGCTCCTTTTGAAGCCAAGGTTGAAGAACTCCTTGATTCATATAAGGAACAACCTGAATTGTATGACCTTATTCTTCGCATTAGAAACACTCATTAATTGAGCATTTTATGAAAGTTGAACAAATAATAAACAGAGCTCTTGAAAAAGTACTTATAGGCCTGATGGGCGTTTTAGTGTTGGACGTACTTTGGCAGGTTGTTAGTCGTTATCTCTTGAGTTCACCCAGTTCGTTTACCGATGAGCTGGCCGGCTTTTTACTAATTTGGGTTGGTGTTTTGGGAGCAGCTTATGTTACTGGCAAAAATCAACACCTGGCTATTGATTTATTAAAGCAAAAAGTGTCACCAAATAATCGTAGGCGCATTGATATTGCAATTAACACCTTAGTAGCCTTATTTGCCTTAATGGTGATGGTGGTTGGCGGTATATGGCTGGTGATTACTCGTTTTCAGTTAGATGTAAATTCAGCAGCATTGCGTATGCCTTTAGGTTTTGTTTATCTCGTTATGCCAATTAGTGGTCTTCTGATCATCTTTTATTCAATTGTATTGATTATTAATCCCAAAAAAGGAGAAGCCTGATGGAGTTCTTAGGAGTAATAGTTTTAGTAGTATCGTTTTTGTTTTTATTAGTAATTGGTGTGCCAATTGCCTTTAGTATTGGGATTGCAGGTATTCTTACAATGCTGGTAAGCATTGATTCACTGCCGGCTTTTACAACATTTGCTCAGCGAATGGCAACAGGACTCGACAGTTTCACTTTGTTGGCAATACCGTTTTTTATATTGGCCGGGAATATTATGAATAGTGGAGGAATTGCTTTACGCTTAATAAATCTGGCTAAAATTCTGGTAGGTCGTTGGCCGGCGGGATTAGCTTTTGTAAATGTTTTTGCCAATATGCTGTTTGGTGCTATATCTGGTTCTGCTGCTGCATCAGCATCAGCCATTGGTTCAATTATGGGACCTGAAATGAAAAAGGACAAGTACGATGAAAACTTTAGTGCATCCGTCAATATTGCATCAGCTACAACTGGTCTTTCCATTCCGCCAAGTAATATTCTTATCGTATACTCACTGGCAAGCGGGGGTGTTTCTATTACTGCACTGTTCCTGGCTGGTTATATGCCTGGTATTATGACAGGTTTGGCCATTATGTTGGTGTCAATGGCAATGGTTATTTATAAAAGAAATGGTTTGGCTCCTGCAGTTGTAACCCTTGCAAAGGTAGTGGCATCTATCTCAGCATTAATTGTATTAATAATTGGATTAAACGCATTAAAAGGCGTATCAGCAGTTGGATTTAATGCATCAATCGGTGTTATTCTTATTGGCCTCTTTGGAGCAATTATTCAATTGGTTCGGAAAAAAACACAAGGTGTCAAACGTGGCCTAAAGGTATTGTGGGACGCTATACCCAGCTTATTTCTTTTAATCGTTGTAGTTGGCGGAATTGTTGGTGGGTTGTTTACTGCCACAGAAGCTTCTGCGGTTGCAGTTTTATATGCATTGGTGTTATCTTTTATCTATCAAGAAATAAAGATAAGTGACTTACCGGATATTCTATTACGATCTGTAAAAACCACTTCAATCGTATTACTATTGGTGGCCACTTGTATTGGTCTATCCTGGATAATGGCTTACGAAAACATTCCTCAAAATGTAAGTGCAGGTTTATTAGGTGTTAGTGATAATCCCTTTGTCATCTTGTTAATCATCAACATGATATTGTTATTTGTTGGTGTTTTTATGGATATGACTCCGGCAGTGCTGATTTTTACACCAATATTTTTGCCAATAGTAACCAATATGGGTGTTGATCCAACCCATTTTGGGATTATCATGGTATTAAATCTGAGTGTGGGACTTTGTACTCCACCTGTTGGTTCGGTTTTATTTATAGGGTGTAGTGTGGCTAATGTGAAAATTGATAAGGTAATTAAACCGTTATTACCAATGTTTATAGCAATGATAATCGTTTTGTTATTAGTTACATATATTCCAAAATTAAGTCTGTGGATGCCACAGGTATTTGGATTTTAAGGGTGTAGCAGGTGTATAGTTTTTCCTTTATCAATTGTGTAAAACCTATGCCTGGACTCAGAATTTGGTTATGGTTCTTAATTGCCCATAATTTGGTCAAAGTCATAAGTTAATACAATAAGATACTTGTTAATTAATGACCAGTATCACAATTCTGCATTTGTTGGCTAACAACCTGTCTTGTTCTTGGTTTGAAAAAGAAAATAAAATCCAACCTGAATTTATTGATAAGCGAAGACGAAAAAGGCTATCCCAAAAATTCTTTTGAGATAGCCTCTTTTTTGTTTGACTCCGTTGAGATTCGAAGCAAAGTAAGAGTTCTTACAATATTTCTAATTTGCGATAGTCATATAAGATGTCTACCTATTCTTTTACAAATTTACACATCGCGACTCTTTTATCAGAAAAGAGCTTTAGCAGGTAAATTCCATCACTAATAGTTTGTACATCAATTGTTGATGCGTTGGAGAGTGTGCCTTCAGAAACAACTTTACCATTAAGATCAAGTATCTGGTACTTTGAATAGCTTATATCATTATTAGATTTAACCGTCAGATGAGTTTTTACAGGATTGGGATATACAGTCACCTTGAGATTATTGTATTTTGGTTTGTCGTTAACATTAGTACTTATTCCTTCACCCTCAAGCGGTAAACTGATGATGTCATTCGCAATGTCAGATGTTAACATCCATTTAAAAGCATTTGTGTGTTTTAATGGTTGATATACGATTTGATTTGATATTTCATCAAAAGTAATGTATGAGCCGCTGGCTATATTTTTGATGTAAAATTGCGATGAGTTATTATCTCCGGTTTCATGCAATTCCCAGCTATAATCATCCATATAAATCTTTATTGCACTGGAAACCACTTTGCCATTTTCATTCATCAGGTAACCGCTGGTCACTGTGTTCTTTATCGCGTATATACCATCTTTTATCTTTTCAAATGCCCAGTTTGCTGTTAAACCTGAACTCGCATTAATCTCAATAATCTCGTTTTCGCTCTGATACTCTAAAGAAGAGTCATCTTTAGGGATGATGTATTGCTGATTCAGGTTGTTCTGAACCATCGATTCAAAATACTCTACGGTGTTAACCTGCTCTTCAATGGTTGAAAGATACCATTTCCATGTACTACCGGTTTTGGTATCTGATACACCATCTGCCAGAATAAGAGTACCATCCCCCTTAACACGAAATGTATGCTTTGAATTAATGCGTCGGATATAATATAAATCTGGTTCTCCGGCTGGTTCAAGGTGGAATTTAAAGTCGTCAGTATCTTCTAAATTTGTTGTGAAACTCACCACTTTTTCGGCAGTTCCCTTTAAATATTCATCCGTTGTCGCGTTTTTAATATAGTAAACCTTAACCGTTGAGTTGGAGTTACCTGTGATTGTTAGTTCAATATCTTGTGTACCCACTTCACTGAAATCCCACAGAATGGCTTCTGTTGTCAGATCAAGATTGTCCATAGCCTGCGGAGTAAGTGAATTGTTAATATAGACATCCGTTCCCATGTGACGGATGTACATATTGTCACCAACAGGTATGGATTGAGCCGGATCAGATATTTTGTCAATGTGTACCTTTTCACCAATCATAGAAGCATCGTTAACGCCTTCGACTTCATTCAGGTAAGCATCAAAGAGTGCTTTCATTTCATTCATTACTTCAGTTTCTGTTCCGGACAGGTCGTTTAATTCAGATGCATCTTCAGCAGGTTTGAATAACTGGATGGTTCCTTCTTTATAATCCACATAGAGTTTATACTCGCCTCTGATCATTGCTGATCTTTTTTCACCGTGGAGCACAAAAAAATCATTAGGTCTAGATACGTTGCCGGTTCCGTTGTTTTCCAATACATCTTTAAGTGAGCCACCATCAATATTATTCAATTGTCCTGTGTAGCCTGTTATTTCGGCAAAAGTTGGTAATAAATCTAATGATGAAACAGGTACATCGCTGTAAATACCTTTCCCGATACCCGGTCCGCTAATTGAAAATGGTACCCGGATGCCACCTTCAGTATGTGCATGTTTGGCTCCGGTTAAAGGATAGTTAGTTGTTTGGGTGGCAACGTAAGACTCGTATCCTGTAGCCACAATATCAGCCCTGAAACCATTGTCGCTGGTAAAAATGATATAGGTGTTATCGCTGATACCCAATTCTTCCACTTTAGCCAATAGCTGACCAATGCTTGCGTCCATGTCTTCCATCATAGCTTTAAATGGTGGAATAACATGCTTTTCCCCGATGGGTGTTGCCAAAGCTTTATCTAACGACTCTTGCGTACTGGCAATATCCAGGTGTACTGCATAATGCGAAAGTTGTACAAAAAATGGTTTGCCGGCATTTACCTGCTCTTCCATAAAATGGTTGGTACGATCAGTAAGGCTAAAAACCTTTTTGGGATCTTTTTGAATAAAAGGATACAGGCTTGGCTGGTCTTGTGGTGTGCCGGGCTCATCAGGATCACCTTCAGCATTGGTTGTGTCACCGTCATGAAGATCATATCCCATAGCGCCTGGATCAGCATAGTCATTTTCGAGGTGCCACTTTCCAAAATGTGCAGTAACATAATTCGGATCAGCCGCTTTCAAAACTCTGGGCAGCGACATGGCCGTGGTATATTCTTCACCTCTGACTTGTTTGTCTCTCGTGTTAAAGGTTATACGGGCAGCCGACTGTCCGGTTTGAATCGAGCGCCGTGATGGAATACAATAGGCACCCGGTGCATAGCCTTGACTGAACACTGTACTGTTGTCAAAAAGAGTATCCATATTAGGCGTTACATAGTAATCACTTTTACTATCCGGATTATCGGGGTCCATTAATGTTGAGGTGGAAGCCCAGCCCTGATCATCGGTTAAAATGATAATAAAATTGGGGCTGTTTTGCGATTGTCCTGTACTTATAAGGTAAGTAAACAGGCAAAGAGATAAGATGAATTTTTTCATTTATAGCTGATTTAATATTATAATGTGATTTTTTGCGAGTGATTATGGTCGGTGTTCTGAATGTTGATAATGTACAATCCTTTGGTGGAAGTTTTTATTGCTACGCTTTCTTCCGATTGAATATTCTGATGCCTTTCAAGTAATTTACCGCTGATGTCATACACAGATAGCATAAAGGGACTTTCGATATTTGTTACCTTGCAGGATTGATTTAAAGGGTTGTAAATAAGTTGAGCAGCGTTGGATTCATTAGCGTTATCAATACTTGTCGGAGATGCTTCTTTATGAATAAACAGCGCATTGGTTGCTGCTACCTCGACTGTATTTTCTATTGATGAACCATCGTTGTAGACAGGGTGACTAAATCCCTTCAGCTTACGAAAGGTATTTCCGGGGAATAATTCATTTAGGTTAAATGTTTGCGTATTCAGTGAGGGATTCACCAGAACGATGCCATTTTCAAATTCACGGGCCAGTAACTGGGGGCTTTGGTGAATGGTTATTTGCCGTATATTGACATCATCCTGCCCTTCGAATGTTAAAGTAATATTCTGCAAACCACCTGCCTGACGATAATATAAGGATATCAGTGCATAATCAGAATTGGTGTAATAACCCCAGAGTTCATTATACATGTCATTTTCCTTAGATGTATTTTCCAGCTCGGGCAGATTACCTGCTTCAGCATAAACAATGCGGGGAATGGAGGAAGAGCCGTTGCTTTTAATTTCAAAATACATAACAGCATCTTTACCTGCTTCCCCAAAATCAAGGTTGTTAAATGTGATGCTCATATTTTTAGTGGCATCATTTGAGTTACCAACTACCTTGATAAGGCCATTTTGCTTACTGATATTACAATTGTTCGATGTGATGTTGTTGATAAAATCAGAAGGGAATTCAATACCCTTGTTATTAATCAGGTCAGGTTGCTGTTTGGCCAGACGAAGCATATCACCGACCGGAGCTCCCAGCCAGTTAACTGTTTGCTCACTACCGGCCATTTGCTCATCAAAAGGTTCCAGGTTGACCGGACGTGTCATTGAGACTCCCAGACAGGTAGCTGTTCCCAGGCACAGACGCCGGTAATTATCCGTGTTGGAAATATCAATTTGGTTATTTATTTTACTGACGATGTAGTTAAAGCGATTGCCGGCGGTGCAAAACTCCTCCCAGAAACTGTAAATATTTATAGTTTTGGCAATACCCCTGAATGCATCGTTATGCGCAACAAGTCCCTCTGATTCCATACCGTTGAATAAGTGTGTAGCTCGTTGATTGATGGTTTCATAGCTGTCACTTGTCAGAATACATTCATCACCTAAAGCTGCGCGAATTTCTTCCTGCATGGTCAGTGCACCTTCTCTAAAGTGGTTAACACCATTAATAATGCCACCATCAGCAATACCGTCATTATTCGTGTCGACAGTTGATTCACGCGGATGCCACTGCAACACATCAAAACAAATACCATTCAGATGTTGCAAATCACCACCGTTCAGCATCAGATCTTTTAGTTCATCCAGCACAATGTCGCTGGCTTGCTTACCATTGGCATCTTTTGGGCAAAGGTTCGACCAATTGTAATCGAACAGTCCGGGATTAGATAAGCGGGTGCACATAGGTGCCACATACACGCCCTTGGCAAATGAACGTGCTGTTGATAAAGCCTGGGCCCGCTTAACCAGAATCGTATTGTCCGATTCATTAATCTCGGTCATTTCAATAAATTCGTAATTATCCCATAGTCGGTTGCCTTGTGCATCAAGCTCTACCAACAATAATACAGGATTTTTAAAAGTGCCTGTGTTTTTGGATATTCTGTTGAAAGGAGTCAGGTCATCCACCACAATGGATGTGGATGTATTACTGATGGAAACAGAAAGGTGTGAACCCGGAAACGAAAGCCAGTGTCCTGGAAAATAGCGGTCGCTGCTACCAGGTTGATCATTTCGGTGTGAGCGCATATTCCAGTGTAACTGCATCAATGCTTCAGGATAATTCTCTTGAAACGTTTCAGCCCATTCCTGCGTTAACAGGTTCACCTTATGCATTTCATCCCAGTTACCGTATTTTTTGATGACACCATCAGAAGGCAGATTACCATCTTCCCATTGGGCATATGAGTCATTATAAGGCTTGGCGTATTCGCCTCTGAAACTGACTATTTTTGGAAAATTGTCAGTAAAAACAGTTTTTTGGCTCATTTGTGCCAATGCTCCGCTGCTAAGCAATAAACCACTTAGAATTGAGAGGTAGTTTTTATTCATAAATCTTGAGTAATTAGTGTAGTATTCAAAAATAAAACGATGGCTTATAGATGTTTTGCCCACATGTAACAGAACTTTTATTGTAGCTGTATATCAGCGTTTTTAGTTGTATGATACGTGAGGGCAAAAACTTGTTAACTACAAACAAACACATGAGTAGTAAAGCCTATTTCTTTGAAGCCAGATTGTTAACTAAAATTATTTGGATTATGAGAAATTTTACTCTTTTATTTTTATTAACTGTATTTTCTTTCACAACATTTGCAGCCAGTGTAGTTGTAACGAGTAATGGTAACAGTGGTGCCGGAACATTACGCGATGCAATTGAAAATGCTTCGACTACAGAAGTAACAACCATAACTTTTAACGGGGATATGACGATTACTTTATCGACTCTTATTTTTATTCAGGAAAGAATAGATAACGGTGATGGAACTTTTAGTGACGGTGAGAGTCGGGAAATTATAATAGATGGCGGGTCAAATGATATTATAATAGATGGTAATGAAGCTTCAAACATTTTCAGTGCCAATAGTGAATCACCTTTAACTTTAAAAAACCTGACGATTCAGAATGCAAAAAGCACCGGATCTAACGGAGGAGCTATTTCCGCCAAAGGAGGTTTAACCGTTATCAAATGCGATTTTATAAATAACGATGCAGACACAAAATGGGGTGGAGCAATCTTCGCAGAGAAAAACGAACTTATTGTAGAAAATTGCGAGTTTATAGATAATACAGCTAAAGACAGGGGAGGTGCGATATATGCCAATACAGTTTCATTATATGTAGTTAATACCTTATTTGAGAACAATCAGGTTAACCAGGGAAACCAGGGATTGGGAAGTGCCATTTGTAATTTGCATGGTTTTGACGATGTAGCCTTGTCGACAAAAACCGAGATTGTTAATTGCACATTTATAAAAAACAAAATTGTTGGTAGTGCCACGAAAGCGAGAACTGGTGGAACTGTGGCAACGGGAATATGGAATGCCGGCTGGGCATTTAGTTCAGCTCCTCAGCTTGATATTTACAATTCTGTATTTTGGGGTAACAGCACCGATAATGGCTCAGGAGCTCCAAATGGTTATGCGACTGAACTTTTCACTTTAAATAATGGAAGTATAAACTTGAATAATTCTGCTTTTGAAAATGTTAATCCTGTTGCAGCGGATAATATTGTAGAAGAAGCAGGAAGAGAGCTGGCATTTAGCGATGTAGGTGTTGATACACAGTTTGGTTCAGTAAGTAATTGTTTTGATGCATTGAGTTCAACTTCAGTATTTAATGGAATTACACCATTTGTTGATTACAACAGCGGGGATTTTAACTTAGCCGGAACAGTAGGTGGATCAAATAATCCTCTTATCAATTCAGGAGTTAATAATGGTTTTACTTTAAGCTTACCAAATGCTGATTTAGCCGGTAATAATCGAATTGCAGCAGGCACAATCGATATTGGTGCTTATGAATATGGAAGTACACCAACCGCGATTGGAGACATTGATGCAGGAAATACAAATAGTTACTATAGTCAGCTGGAAGAGGTTCTGTACATTGATTCAGAAGCACAGAATAACAACGTTGAAATTTATAGTTTATCAGGAGCCAATGTTTTAAATCGTACTTGTGGTGCAAGTTTGTCTTTGTCTGGTTTAGGACGAGGAATGTACATCATCAGAATCAATAACACTGAAGTTTTAAAAATAGTTAAGTAAGTATTCGAGGTTTATTAAAGGGTTGTCATTGGTTTTTCAACTGGCAACCTTTTTTTATGTCTGTTTCTGAGAAAGGAAATGTCAATAGTATGATACATGAGAGCACAGTTGAAATCAGATTGTCATGTAAATTTGAATGTTGATAACTAATTCATGTATTTACTTAAAATGAAAAATACTTTACCGCTTATTTATATTTGCCTGTTGGTAATAACGACGTCTTGTGAAAAAGCCACGCAACCTAATATTGTATTGATTATGGCTGACGATTTAGGTTATGGAGATATCAGCCTGAATGGTTGCACAGAAATTTATACACCAAACATTGATGGCCTGGCTGATGAAGGTACTCAATTTACCAGTTACTATACTTCTGGTCCGGTATGTACGCCAACCCGAACAGCTCTGATAACGGGCAGGTATCAGGCCAGGTTTGAGAATATGGAAGGTGCATTTCACGTTGGAATTGACCATATTGGTTTGAAAAAGGATGAGGAAACCATTGGAAAAGCCCTGCAACGAGCCGGATATTCAACCGGTATGGCAGGCAAATGGCATATTGGAGCACTGGAGCATATGCAGCCACAAAATCAGGGATTTGACGAGTTTTTTGGTTTTCTTGGGGGCAATGTAGATTATTTCAGGCATTGTGACCTGGATGGAAAACCAGACTTGTTTGATAACGGGAAGCCTGTTACCGATGGCTTATATATGACTGATTTAATTACTCAAAAGTCTGTTGAGTTCATTCAAAAACAAAAAGACAATCCTTACTTTTTGTATGTGGCCTACAATGCACCTCACTGGCCATACCAGGGACCGGATGATCAGGATTTAGATGTGGGTACAGTTCAAAAGTGGATCAGGAATGGCGATCGAACAAATCTGAAAAACATGATCGAACGAATGGATCAGGGGGTTGGAGATATCCTGAAATGTATTGAAGGTACAGGAGATCTGGATAACACAATTGTGATTTTCTGCAGTGATAATGGCGGAGACAGACTCGCTGATAATAAACCCTTCAGGGGGAGTAAGGGTCATCTGCTTGAAGGTGGTATTCGTTCGCCGTTAATAATTGCGGGCACATCTGATATTGAAAAAGGTAAACTCACAAACGTGCCATGTATAACGATGGATATTACAAACACTATCTTATCATTAGCCAATGCCGATATAAATGTGGCCTTGGATGGCTATAATCTGCTTGATGAAGATCAGGGGTGGCATATTCGCGCATTATGCTGGCGTAACGATTGGCACAAAGAATATGCAGTCAGGAAAGGAAAGTGGAAACTATTTCATGAAAAAGGTACCAGCTTTCTTTATGATATCGAAACAGACAAAAGTGAGGTTAACGACCTGAAAGAGAAACATCCTGAAGTTTTAAAAGAGCTGGAAGAGGAGTATGTAAAGTGGGAAAGGGAAATGCCATACAAACAAACCAGGTTTGGAAAGCAACTACATGAAGTAAGAAATTAAAGAATAAACTAAAACACATGAAACGAACATGTAAATTTGATTATCCTAATTAACACACAGGAGGATGATCAAATTTATTTGAGAGTTCCATATGACCATTGAAAATAAATTTAATCATATGAAACGACTTATAATAGGTGCATTAGCCATAATTCAACTGTTGTCTTTTTCATCTTGTTTAAACGAGAAGAAAGTTGATAAACACCCCAATATTATTTTCATCATGTCCGACGATCATGCTGAACAAGCCATTGGTGCGTATGGATATGGTTTAAACGAAACACCCAATATAGACCGCCTTGCCGGTGAAGGAGCTATTTTTAAAAACAGTTTTGTGGCTAACTCCATATGTGCGCCATCGCGGGCAGTCATGTTAACAGGCAAGTTTAATCATCTTAATGGACAAATCAATAATACTCATCGTTTTGATGGTTCGCAGTTGACATATCCTAAATTGTTACAAAAAGCTGGTTATCAAACAGCTTTAGTGGGTAAGTGGCATCTGAAAAGTGATCCTACAGGATTTAACTTCTGGAGTGTACATTATGGGCAGGGAGACTATTACAACCCCGATTTTAAAGAAATGGGCAAGCGGAAGAATTATAAAGGTTACTCTACCAATATAGTGCGCGAGAATGGTATTAAATGGTTAGAAAACAGGGACAAAGATAAGCCGTTTGCGTTGTTGCTTCATTTTAAAGCTCCACACCGTAACTGGATGCCGGAAATCTCAAAATTACACATGTACGAAGACAGGGAGTTTTCTCTTCCTGCAACTTTCTGGGACGATTACAACAACCGCGGAAAGGCAGCAAGAGAGCAGGAGATGTCCATTGCCAAAGACATGAAAATAGAATGGGATCTGAAGATGTTTGGTGAAGGTCCGGCAGATGTAAGTGCCGGCAATTATAAAAAGAAGTTAGAGCGCATGGATACCGATGACCGTGCTCAGTGGGATGCTTTTTATGACCAATTGCGTGACGAATTCAAAGCGGATGATTTAAGCGACAAAGAGTTAGCTCAATGGAAGTATCAGCGCTATATGCGCGATTACCTGAAGGTTGTTTCATCTGTGGATGACAATGTCGGAAAAGTTCTGGAGTATCTGGATAAAAACGGATTAGCTGAGAATACAATCGTTGTATATACATCTGATCAGGGCTTTTACCTGGGAGAGCATGGCTGGTTTGACAAGCGGTTTATGTACGAAGAATCATTGCGAACTCCTTTATTGGTACGTTATCCTGAAGCGATAAAGGCAGGAACAACTATTAATGCACTTGTGCAGAATATTGACTATGCACCTACCTTTTTGGATTATACAGGCGTGAATATCCCAGAAGAAATGCAGGGATTATCGCTCAAACCACTTTTGGATGGGAAACAAACAGAAGTCCGTGACGCAATTTACTACCAGTATTTTGAGTATCCTGGACCACACGCCGTAAAACGTCATTACGGAATCCGCACCCAAAATCATAAACTGATTCACTTTTATAATGATATTGACGAATGGGAATTGTACGATTTAGAGAATGATCCGATGGAAATGAATAATCTTTACGATAATCCCGCATATCAAAACTTAGTGTCAGATCTGAAACAGCATTTGAAACAATTACGTACACAATATGGTGATACTACGTTTTTATAAGGTGTCTAAAGCATTAATAGCTATAAGAATATAGATTGTCAAGAGAATGATACATACAGGACAAAGGCTTGAAGAAACGACATCTATATTTGCTGTATAAAACAGAATAATACCAGAAAACGAAATAAACAGGAAAATCCGCATCCGGTTTTTCACGCACAAGGATGACCGGATTTTTCTTAAGAGTCAGAAGGAAAATTTTAAACACATGAAGCTAAAAATATTTACACTTGTACTGATCGTTTTAAGTATTTATTCGGTCAATGCACAGAATAAGAAGCAGCCAAATGTATTGATGCTGGTGGTAGACGACTGGAACGATATGATTGGTGCTTTCGGAGGTAACCAGGCAATAACGCCTAATATGGACAAGTTGTGCAAACAAGGTGTAAAACTAACTTCAACCCAAACAGCAGGAAGTTATTGTACACCATCCCGTACAGCTTTAATGACAGGTATTGGTCCGTGGAATTCAGGTTGCTATGGAGAGCAGCCACACCATTACAATATGCCTAATCAAAAAACGATTCCGGCATTATTTCAGGAAAACGGCTATGTAACCTATGGTGGCGGAAAGGTTTATCATCACATGCCCGGATATGTTGACCTGAAAGGTTATGATGAATATTTTCATTGGAACCCTGAGCAAAAGAAAAAAGGCTGGGGAGTGTTTGCCTGGAAAAATAACCCGGCAACGCCGGCAAATATCCCGGCATCTGATTTTGGTAAAACGGTTTATACCAATTTTGATGTGTGTGCTTTGCCCAATGAAATGGAAAAAGAGATGGCAGACACTAAGATGGTAGATTGGGCTGTTGATCTGATAGAAAAAGGTTTTGACAAACCATTCTTTTTGTCGGCAGGACTTTATTCACCACATAAACCTAATTTTGCACCTCAGAAATATTTTGATCTGTACCCGATTGATAAAATACGGATTCCTGAAATAAAAGAGGATGATCTGGAAGATCTACCGGAGTTGGTTCAAAAAATGGTAGCCGGAAAAAGTCGTCATACACATCAGAAAGTATTGAAGGTAGAAAATGGCTGGAAACGTGCTATACAAGGATACCTTGCAGCAGTTTCATATGCCGACGCACAGTTGGGACGTTTAATGGATGCTTTGGAAAACAGTCCGTATCACAGAAACACGATTATTGTTTTTTGGAGTGATAATGGCTATCACCTGGGTGAAAAAGAATGCTGGGCAAAACATACGCTTTGGGAACGTACAACCAATGTCCCTATGATATGGTCGGGCAAAGGCATCGCTAAAGATAAAGAGTACACTGGCGTTATAAGCTTACTGGATATTTACCCGACATTGGCTGCCATGTGTAAGCTTAAAGGATCTGGTGATTTTGATGGTACAGATATTAGTCAGCAGCTTAAAAAACCGGAAAAGGTTGTGGATCGTGCTGTATTAACAGCCAATAAAAACGGTGATAATTTTAGTGTTTATACAAACAAATGGCATTATATAAACTATGGTTTTGGTAAAGCTGAAGAACTGTATGATGCACAGAATGATCATCACGAATGGAATAATCTTGCAGGTGATCCGGAATACAAGACGGTTATAGAACAAATGCGGACAAAACTTCCTGAAAATCCATCTCCTGTTGCCAAGGGTAAAGAGAGTATTAAAATGGTGTGTGAAGGAGAAAGCTTTAAATGGGTTGAAAAAACAGAAGCTGAAAAGCAAAGAGCAAAAATGAAGAAAAAGGGGAAGAAGAAAGGAAAAAGCTAGATGAAACGAACACGTAAGCTTTAAACCTAAAAATTATACTCAATTTGTCACGACTCAGTCGGGAGGATAATGATTAAAATTCATAGAGAGTTTCATGTTTGTATCGGGCTGAAATGTGGCAAATGAAGATAAAATTTAAACACATGAGTAAATGTGTCATTATCAATAGCAAATAGAGCAAAGAGGTCGCAATAGCAATATTGTCCGGCCTCTTTTGTTTTTTATTGGGAGTTAATTTAAATTTCGAACGTTTTAACCTGAGCATTGCGTGGTTAGGCATAAACTTGAAGTCGGGAAAGCAACTAAACTGAGGAGTATGAAAAAGATAAGTTTATTATTGGTCTGTTTATTAAGCCAGCTGCTTATTGGTGCTCAAATGCGAAACATCAGCATTAATGACGGATTGTCGGACTATAATGTAACAGATATCATTCAGGACTCGCAGGGCTATATTTGGGTGGCAACAATGGATGGTCTTAACCGCTATGATGGATACGACATAACCACTTATAAAAATGAACCTGATAATCCACATAGTTTATTCAAAAACCGGATTTCTGCCCTTTGTGAAGACGAAATGGGCAATATCTGGATAGGAACACGTCGGGGGGTGAGTATTTATAATACCCGGAAGGACAGGTTCTATAATATTGCTATCGAAGCCATAAGTTGCTTCACAAAAGGCCGGAATGGAGATGTTTACATAGGTGCCATCAGTGGTAACCTGTTTAAAGCCAATTGCTATGATATTGATTTTAATTCAACTGAGCCATCTATCAATTTTACATGGCAGAGGCGGGTCAGCTATTTTGTTACCTCATTACTATTAGTTGACGATAAGTTAATTGTAGGCACCAAGGAAGCCGGTATATATATATTTGGCGAAAAGGTAAGCATATCCAGTAAGGTTGAAGGAGTAAATGATTTAAGTCAGCTAGGGCGTGTAAGGGAAATTTTCTATGACTCGAAGCAGCGCATTTGGTGTGCTACTGAAAATGGAACATTCCTGATCATGGAGGCTGATAGCAAATATTTGCTTCAGCGGGTAGATGATAACGAACTTGGTCACCTGCGACAGGTATTTGAATATGCAGATGATACCTTCATTGTATTAACAGACCGCAAGAAGATAAGTAAAGTTGTATATGAAGATAAACAGCTAAAAGAGATTGAGAATATTGGGACCCTGAATAGTTTTGGTACTTGCCTTATTAAAGACCGGAGTGAAGTTTTATGGGTTGGCACAATTGATGAAGGCCTGTTTAACTACAAATTGAATGGAATTGCTTTTAATGAAGCTGATTTCTCTAAGCTGAATCTGGAGAAAGAATGGATCAGCACCATTTATGAAGACAGCTCGGGTTTCTTATGGTTTGCTTTTCGCAATCATTTCCCGGTCCGTGGAGCAACCTTAGTACGAACAGACCTTTCGCTGAATATCCTGAATGTCTTTTCATCTGATAATTCAGCAATAAATACATCGTTTATTTCTTCTATTTATGAAGACGTAAAGGGTGATATTTGGTTTACCTCTCAAGGTGCACTTTTCAGGCTACCAGCAGAGAATAGAAGGAAAAAAGAATTCTTCTTCGAGAAAATTGCCACGGAACCCAAAGGGACACAGTATTCATTAAGTATGTGTAATGATATCAATAATAACCTTTGGCTGGGTACCTGGAATGGAGTGATGTATTCAAAAGTGAATAAGGGAAAGGGTTTTCTTGAGGACTACATCTATTTCTATGAGTATTCAATGGAACACAATGGTATTTCCAGTAGTGAAACAACCATTTGTTATCAGGATCCGCAGGATTCTGTGGTTTGGATTGGTACAAAAGGCGGCGGGTTAAATGCCATCCATTTACAGCATGAAGGCCGGGATTATGACATTAAATATCACCTGAAAGGACATGACGTATGGTGTATTCAACGTTATGCAGATACACTTTGGGCTGGTACATCTAATGGCCTGTACGAATTGCAGATTGATGCACAAAAAAAATGGAATGTCGTCGAGCACTATGCAACAGAGGAAGGTTTACCCGATAATAAGGTGACATCCATTGTCATTGCTCAGGATAATGTACTTTGGGTATCAACCAACAAAGGTATTGCTCAATTGGTCGGACCACAATCCAACAGGCATTTTGTCAGTTATGATAAGCAGGACGGCTTAAAGGCCAACTACTTTACTACTTTGCTATTGACATCTGACGGAACTTATTACGGGGGCAGCGTTGAAGGGGTTAATTTTTTTAAAACCAGTGATCTGGTTCCCAATTTAACACAAGCTGAAATTGTTCTTACAGAACTTGAAATTCAGAACAAAGACATCAAAGTTAATCATGTCAATAATCAGGACAGTATTATTACCCAATCGCTTAACCATGTTGATGAATTACAACTGGATTACACACAAGGAAATATAGAGATTGGTTTTACTGCAATTCATTTCGATAATCCTGGGAAGAATAGGTATGCCTTTCGCTTAAAAGGAGCCAATGATGAATGGACATATACAGGAGCTTTTAACCGGAAAGCATCATTCTCAAACTTAAGACCGGGCACATATACTTTCCAGGTGAAAGCTGCCAATGCCGATGACGTCTGGATGGAAACACCACGTGAATTGAAAATCACAATTGCTAATCCACCCTGGAAAAGCACCTGGGCTTATATGATATACTTTGCATTGGTTGTTCTGGTGTTTTATTTGTTCAGACGCTATTCAATAATAAAGGCTACCGATAAGTACGAACTGAAAATGCATAACATGATCATTGAGAAAGAGCGGGAACTGCACGAAGCTAAACTGCGCTTTTTCACCAATATATCTCATGAATTACGAACACCATTAACGTTGATTTATTCTCCCTTTACAGAACTTCTTGATTTAGTTAAAGATAACCCTAAGATCAGCAAGCGGATCTTGCCAATACAGCATAATGTTAATCGATTAATGCAGCTGCTTAACCAATTGCTTGAATTCCGGAAAGCTGAAACCGGAAATCTGGTATTAAAGGTGAGTAAAGGGGAAATTATTGCCCACTTAAGAAAAATAAAAATCTCGTTTGATGATATTGCGGAGTCTAAGAATATCCGGTTTACTTTTCAGGCATCTCAGCAAACATTAGTAGATTATTTTGATTTCGATAAGCTGGATAAAATTGTTTATAACCTCTTAAGCAATGCTTTTAAGTTTACAAAAGAAAATGGTGAAATTAATGTGAATGCTGAAATTGCTGATGATATGCTCAGGCTGTCGGTGAAAGATAATGGTATTGGGATCGCGCGAAAAAAAGCAAAAAAGATTTTTGACAGTTATTACCAAGTTGACACTACGCCGGGTGGTACCGGTATTGGTCTTAGCCTTGTAAAAGCACTGGTAGAGTTGCATAAAGGGCAAATTGAAGTGGAAACTGAATTAAATAAAGGCACCTGTTTTAATTTAGTATTTCCTTTAGGTGTCCAGCATTATAAAAATCACTTGATTTCGGAACTTGAGCAAAGCTATAATGAAGCCGAATTTAAGAATACCCAATTAGCTGCTGTTGAACACGAAGGAAAAAACGAACAATTGGCAGAAGACAATCAACTCCCAACCATCCTGTTAGTAGAGGATAACCCGGAAATTATAGTCTACCTCAAAGAACTGTTAGGAGAAAATTACACAGTTTATAAAGCCTGTAATGGTAAAGAAGGTCTGAAACAAGCTGAAGACATAATTCCAGATCTAATTATTAGTGATATACTAATGCCTGAAATGGATGGGGTTGAGATGGCACGCTCTCTTAAAACGAATATTAAAACAAGCCATATCCCCTTATTATTATTAACTGCGAAAACAAGTGAGGAAAGTGAAGTGGAAGGTTTGGAGACAGGGGCATACGAGTACATCACCAAACCCTTTAACCCAAAGGTGTTAGTCCATAAGGTTAAGAATATCATTGATACACTGCAGCGCCAGAAGGAGTTCAACAAGAAAATCACACTGACAGAACCTGAAAAGATTGAACTGCCTACAATGGAAGAGGAGTTTTTAAAGAATGTGATGGATGTGATTAAACGGAACCTTTCGGATAGTACATTTGAAGTAACCAACCTTTGTGCAGAGGTAGGATTAAGCCGTATGCAATTGCATCGCAAGCTGAAAGCCATAACGGGACAATCGACTGCGGAGTTTATACGAGCTTATAAGTTTAAAAAAGCAGCAGCATTATTGGTCACAAACAGTATGACTGTTTCGGAAGTTATGTGGGAGGTTGGTATTGAAAGTAACTCATACTTCTCCAGAACTTTCAAATCCATATACGGACGATCGCCATCTGAGTATAAGAAACAACGTGATACTTTGTCCTGAATTTCATGAGGTATCTGTAAGTGGCACCTAATTAGTGAAATACGACTGTCAAAAAAAGGTTACAACCAGACAAATGCAATAATAGCCCTCATTATAACTTGCGGTATCTAAATTCAAATTTTAAGTCAAAATGAGACAGAAACAAATGGGAACATTAAAGAGGTTGGTAACTTTATGGATACTTGCTTTTTTAGGATTAACAGCAGGCTATGCTCAGGAGATACAAATATCAGGTACGGTTGTGGATCAATCAGGAGGAGCTATACCGGGTGTTAATGTTGTGGTTAAAGGTACAACAATCGGTTCCATCACCGATATTGATGGTAACTATCAACTGACAGCGAAAAAGGGCGATATTATTAAGTTCTCTTTTATTGGTTTTAAGGAACAGGAATTAATCGTTAGTACAGACAAACTGAACGTCACTTTAGTTGAAGAATCAATTGGGTTGGATGAAGTAGTGGCAGTAGGTTATGGTACCATGCGTAAAAGTGATTTAACAGGTTCTGTAGCAAGGGTATCAGCTGATATGTTCAAGGATCAGAACAATGTATCAATTGATCAGACATTAGCTGCAAGAGTTGCTGGTGTGCAGGTTGTATCAAATAGCGGAGCACCAGGTGCAGGCGTTAGCATTCGTATTCGCGGTGGTACTTCTATTAATGCAAGTAACGAACCTTTATACGTTATTGATGGTATTCCATTTGTCAATGATGACAACAATGGTTCAACGGCCGGAATTGGGTTCGATACAGAAAATCCAATGGTAAATATCGATCCTTCAGATATTGAAAGTATTGAAGTGTTAAAAGATGCATCAGCCACTGCAATTTACGGTTCACGTGGTGCCAATGGTGTTATACTTGTTACAACAAAAAGCGGTAAATCAGGTAAAACCAACCTTGTATACAATGTATCATATGGAGTTTCAGATGTAACAAATAAGCTTGATCTGATGAATGGAGAACAGTATGCATCCTTTATGCATGAAGCTGATCCGACTGATGAGCGATTTACTGATCCTGACACAGGTGAAGCAATAAGTTACGCTGACTCTACTTCAGTGGACTGGCAGGATGAAGTTTTCAGGGCTGCTAAAGTCCAGAACCATAATTTAAGTATGACAGGAGGTAATGACAAAACCCGTTATGCTTTATCATTGGGTTATCTGGATAATGAAGGGGTGGTAATTAATACTAAACTTTCGAGGTATTCAACAAGAATGAAGGTGGAACACGATTACTCAGACTTCGTTTCTATTGCAGCCAATTACTCGGCAGGTTTTACCGAAGAGAATGGAATTATTTCAGCAGGAACACAAAGTGGTTCAAATGCTGGAGTTATCACTAACCTGATTGTGTATCGTCCAACAGCTATCTATAACGAAAGTGGTGAGGTAGATGATTTTGATCTGTTAGGTAATAAAACAAACCCTTTGGTGTTTGCCAATGAAGTAGAAAAGACAACTACAACATTAAGGAATGTAGGAAATGTAGACCTGAAATTGAATTTTACTAAAGACTTATCATTAAAGATAACCGGGGGAGCTAACATCAATAATGTCAAAAGAAAACAATACTATCCTTCGAATGTAGGTCCGGGGAAAAACTCAAACGGTAAAGGAATTCAAAGCGACATCATGCGTATTGTATGGTTGAATGATAACATTCTAACCTATATTAAGGAATTCGGAAAGCACCGCATCAATGCAATAGCAGGTATTTCAATGCAAAAGTCGATAACCGAAAAACTGGATGTTACCAATACCGAATATGACATTGAGCAAAATGCACTTTACAATATCGGAGCGGGTACAGCACCACTTATGCCATCATCATCTCGTGAAGAATGGGCTTTATATTCATACTTAGGCAGGGTAAATTATAATTTTAACAACCGTTATCTTGTTACAGCAAGTTTCAGGGCAGATGGATCATCCAGATTTGGATCGAATAACAGATATGGTTATTTCCCTTCATTCTCGGCTGCATGGCGAGTGAGCGAAGAAGCCTTTATGCAAAGTATATCAGGTATTTCCAATTTGAAGTTGAGAGCCGGATGGGGACAAACAGGTAACCAGGGGATAGGATTGTTTAGCTATCTGGAAATGCTTAACCAGGCTAATTATAGTTTTGGTGGTAACATACAAACAGGTATACAGCCTAACAATATCGGAAACCCTGACTTGAAATGGGAAACCACTTCGCAGGTGAATGTGGGAATGGACTTAGGGCTTTTTAGCAATCGTATTAACTTCGTAATCGATGCCTACGATAAATATACCGATGATCTATTATTAAATATGCCACTGTCTCAGGTTTCGGGTTATGAAACAGTGATGGCAAATATTGGAGCCGTATCCAATAAGGGGATTGAATTGGCCATTAACACAGTGAACATTGATAATGCTAATTTTAAATGGTTTACCGATTTCAATATAGCGTTTAATGAAAACAGGATTGAAAAACTGGTTAACGCAGGTCAGGATATTTATGTAGAAGCACAATATAATAGTACGGTTCCGGTTCAATATGTACTTCGCGAAGGGGAAGCGGTCGGTTCAATGTTTGGTTATGTTTGGGATAAGAACGATCCGTTGTATCAGATCGATGATTTCACATGGCAGGATAACAGCAATTCGGATATTGCACATGAAGATAGAACGTATGTTTTAAAAGATGAGGTCGCGGCCATTCCCGGAAGTAATGTACAACCTGGTTATCTGAAGTATCAAAACATGTATAGCGAGGATGTGGATGGTGATGGTATCATAACACCTGAAGAACAAGTGATTGATTCTGAGGACCGTCAGATAATCGGAAACGGCTTGCCAAAGCATTTTGGCGGTATCACAAACACCTTCAAATACAAGGGATTTGATTGTATGATCGGATTTCAATGGTCCTACGGGAATGATATTTACAATGCCAACAAGTTTGATTATATGCGTCCGAATATCGCAAAAAACCAGCATGTTGATGTATTAAATGCCTGGACGCCTGAAAATACAAATACAACCATTCCATCACTAAAAGGATTTGGAGCAGTTCTGCCTTCTTCCTTTGTTGTTGAAGATGGTTCGTATATTCGATTAAACAATATTACCATTGGTTATACACTGCCAAAGAAGGTGGCAAAGAAAATGAGGTTGAGTAAAATTCGTGTTTATGCTTCCGGTTCCAATCTTTATACCTGGACCAATTACTCAGGATTTACACCTGATGTAAGTGTGAGCGGTGGAGTTAGCAAATCTCTGCTACCAGGCTTAGACTACAGTTCATACCCTCAGGTGATGACAATTATGGGCGGTTTATCGGTTAACTTTTAACAATCAGACAAAAACGATAAGTATTATGAAACGATATATATTAATTCCAGTCACCCTTATTTTAATCCTGTTTACAGGATGCGACAATGTACTGGATCTGACTCCTAAAACAGGAATAGAAACGGGAGACTATTATAAAACCGATACCGATGCATTGGTTGCTCTTAATGGTGTTTATGATTATTTAGGAGCTCTTAGTGGTGGGTATGGTAAAGACCTTTGGGGAGCAGGTATCGAAATAATGAACGATGAGATGGAGCCCACTCCGGGGAAAGCAAACATTATTGAGAAGATACAATTATCTAATGGAACTGTTGAAAACGAGAATGGTATATTGAAACGAATTTGGGGTAACTGTTACATGGCCATTAATGCAACAAATGTATTGATAGCTAAGTTGCCTGAAATTGATATGGACGAACGTCTGAAAAATCGTATAGAAGCCGAAGCAAGATTTAATCGGGCAATTTGGTATTTCAATCTGGTTCGTTTATGGGGTGATGTACCGTTAAAAACAGAACCTAATACAACCATCTTCCAGAAATACGACAGAATCTCCAGTGTTGATGTTTATGCACAAATAATTGAGGATTTTGAGTTTGGTGCAGGCGTGGTAAACGGTGAGTGGCAGGAGTCGGACGAAACATCAGGTTTACAGTGGAACTATGATGCAACCGGAGAATTTGGACGGGCAAGTAAAGGAGCAGCAATGGCCTATCTGGCTAAAGTATATCAGCAAATGGCAGGTTGGCCGCTTAAAGATGAAGATGCATGGAGCAAGTCAGTTATGTGGTCCAAAAGAGTGATTGATTCCGGTATATATGGCATCTTTGGTGATGAAGATGGTGATGGAGTATATGCCGATGATGATTATGAAAGGATTTGGGGCTACGATAATGAGTACAACAGCGAGATTATTTTTGATGTTCAGTTTATTACCGGAGGTGTTGGAGAAGGCGGACAGATCGGAGCTTTCTATGGAATTCAGGGAAAAGCCGATTTAGGCGCTTCCAATAAACACGGTGCTGTACTGGCAAGTTTCACCAACACTTGGGATGATGACGATAATCTGAATAACAAACCGGATACTGATGATAACCGATTTGAGTGGAATGTAGCTACTTTCAAATGGCTCAATAATGGTACACCTAAAAATCATAATAATCCAAAGCAATACACTTTAGGTAAATTCCGTCGTCCATGGGGAGCAGATCACTATTGGACTGATATACCTCTTAACTTACCTTTGATCAGGTACTCAGATATTTTACTGACCTATGCCGAAGGATTGTACGAAACAGGAGGAAGTACAACAGAAATAAACGACATTTTTAATGCGATCCGAAAACGTGCTTATGGAACCAAATGGGATGAATCATTATATGCTGCAGATGTTACAGGAATGGATCATGATACATTTATCGATTTCCTTCTGATGGAAAGAAGCTGGGAGCTATGCTTTGAAGGCATGCGTTGGTTCGATTTGGTACGAACAGAGCAATTACTGGAAAATATGCTGGCAAGTAACAGTGACGGCAGATTGAATATACAATGGCCTTTACATGGTAAGTTACCAATTCCGCAGTACGAACTGGACATTAATCAGCATTGGGAAACTAACGGATATAAATAAGTTTAGGAGGGAGGAGGAAACTCCTCCTTTTTTAAAGGAATGAATATGAGAAATATTATAAAATCTATATTAATGACAATGCTGATAATGTTGTCATTGAACGGTGTCGCACAAAAGGTTAATCCCAAATTACAGGAGAAATTTGATGCACAACTGACAGAAATGACAGAGGTGATGGAACTAGATGAATCGCAACAGGCTAAAGTAAAAGAGTTGATCACTAAGGTGCATTTCGAACGTCAGAAGGTTCGCAAGCAACATGAAAAAGGAACCGAAGAATTTAAGAATGGTAATAAAGCGATTACGAAAAATTATCATCAGGCCTTGCGTGGCTTTTGCAGCAATGAGCAAATGAAAGCGCTTTTTGCAAATTACAAGAAGAAAAAAGCGAATAAAACAAAATAAGCAGAACGATGAGGTTTCCAAAGTATATAGTTGCATGTTTGCTAATGTTAGTGGCATTGAAAGGCATGGCCCAAAATGAGCGACCTAACGTTCTTTTTATACTCACCGATGATGAAAACTTAAACTCATTAGGGTGTTACGGATATAAAGTACAAACGCCTAACATTGATAAAATTGCAGAAAACGGTATACGTTTCACAAACGCCAATGTAGTGCATTCGGTTTGTAGTCCGTCAAGATATGCGATTTTAACAGGTCGCTATTATTTCAATAACTATCATCCCGAATTTCTAAAAGAGTTTCCTAAGAACCAGGCAGATTGTGTAGGTAACTCTATTTCTCTGGAAGACGATGGTATGAATATAGCCGGAGTTTTGAAGGACAATGGTTACAATACTGGTTTTATCGGTAAGTTTCATGTTGGTTATCACGAGTTATTAGGTACCAATCGTAACTGGGAAGAGGGAGGATTAAAAACCTACCCGAAAACCAAAGACCCGCGGGTGGATAAATCTATCAGTAAAAAGATGAAACATAACCATGACTGGTGGTGTCAGGCTATTAAGTCCTACGGTTTCGACTACGTAAATGGTGTATATTCGGCCAATTTAAGGGAGCTTTTCAACGATTATATGAATGTGCATAACGTAGAATGGACTGCTGATGCGGCAACGAAGTTTATTGAGCAGCAGGAGAATGAAGATCAGCCATTCTTTTTGTTTGTGTCAACAACGTATCCTCATGGTCCGGCACCCGAACGAAAAGTAAAAGGAGAATACGTGGTTTCACTAGATGCTGATCCGGCATTAACCGGAGAAGGTATTGTAGAAGAAGGGGCCAAAGTAAAACGTGAACGACGTCAGCAAATCAAAAACGAAATTAAGAAAGGTGAGTTAGCCACATCACCAACTGCACGATGGTGGGATGATTCGGTTGGCCGCATCATCAATAAACTGAAAGAAACGGGGCAGTACGAAAACACCATTATAATTTACACCTCCGATCATGGTAAAAAGAACCATGGCAAAACAACTTTATACGATACTGGCGTTCATGTACCACTATTAATACAGTGGCCTTCTCAGATCAAAGAGCCACGCGATTATACACATGTGGTTGGCAGTGTAGATTTTACTCCGACAATATTGGAAACCTGCAGTGCAAAAGTGCCTCAGCAAATGAAAATGGATGGAGTAAGTTTTAACTCAGTGCTTCATGGTGAAACAGATGCAACAAGAGGGGCACTCCTGATGAAAATGGGTTACGCTTGCGGTATTAAAACTGACGAATACAAGTACATTGCTGTGCGCTATCCAAAAGATATCGAAAAGCAAATAAAGCGTGGTGAAGATTTCAGAGGCCATAAAAAGGAGCGGATCGCACAACCTTATTATATGCTGCACAAACAATTGTCGCAAAAGTCGGCAAATGGCAATGAGAATTACTGGGTTCGTGATCAACTCTATGCTTACCCAAATGATGTTGAGGAAAAGCACAATATCTACAACGAAGACCTGAAGTTAAGTGAACAAATGAAGCAATTACTGTCGAAGGAGCTTCGTAAAGTAAATAAAGAGCGGCCCTTTGGGGAGTTTTAATTTTAGTAATAGTTTTTTCAAGAGCGGTCAGTTAGGTCTGGCCGCTCTTTTTTTGTATAATACCAACTAATATGAGGGAAAATATCAACAAGGAATAGATTTTAAATATCAGATATTTAATTGGTTATACTACTGTTACAATAGAGCATTAAATTGACATTACACAGCATTTTAGATTGCGATAAGCTGTATTACTTGCAACCATCAAGGTGTATACAGCTAATTGTCATGTCTAATTTAAAATGAAAAATCTATGGTAAAAAAACGGACTTACATTCTTATCACATTTTTTATTGATAGTTGAAAGATCATTAAGTATATATTAAAAATGGTGTGAGATAATGAGAGAAGAACTTGAAAGAGTTAAGTATTAAAAAGTAACCTATGTATAAATCTATAAAAAAATCAAAAGGATCTGTAATGTTGATAGTCCTCATATTTGTAGTTGCAAATATGTTTGCTCAGGAGATTAACGTCAGCGGAAAAATAGTCGATAATGACAAGAATCCTTTGCCCGGCGTAACAATTGTAATTAAAGGCACTACGCATGGAACTATATCTGATTTTGATGGTAATTTTACGATTGCAGGAGTCAAAACAGGAAAAATCTTAGAGTTTAGTTTTATTGGTTTCAGAACTCAGGAAATACCAGCAACAGAAGTTATTAATGTAACACTTCAGGAAGATGTAATGGACATTGAGGAAGTGCAGGTAGTAGCTTATGGGACCAAGAAAAAAGCAACTATTACAGGAGCAATATCTTCAGTTGGCACCGAAGAATTATTAAGAACGCCAAGTGCCAATGTCGTTAATACACTAGCAGGTGCATTACCGGGGCTGGCAACCGTTCAAAACAGCGGACAGCCAGGTGCTGAAGATCCGCGTATTTTTATACGTGGTTCAGGTAGTTTAAGTGACAATGCCTCAAGTCCTTTGATACTGGTAGATGGAGTCGAGCGTTCGTTTTCTCAGATCGATCCTAACGAAATTGAAAACCTGACAGTATTAAAAGATGCTTCGGCCACAGCTGTATTTGGTGTACGTGGTGCTAACGGCGTAATATTAGTGACTACTAAACGAGGAACCGTTGGTAAAACTGCTATCTCAGTGTCATCATCATTTGGATTGCAGCAGCCAACCCGTATCATTGAAATGGCTGATAGTTATACCTATGCAACCGTTTATAATCAGATGTTGATCGATGATGGGGGTGAGGCCGCATTCAGTGATGATGTAGTTGAGGCCTTTAAGACCAATTCCAATCCGATTATATATCCGAATGTTAATTGGGAAGAATACGTTTTGCGCGATTTTGCGACTAAAACACAGCATAATATCAACTTCTCAGGAGGTAGTAATAAAATGAAATACTTTGTTTCCCTTGGATATTTATTTCAGGACGGGGTTATCAAAAGCTTCGATCAGGATTATAACAATAACTTTAACTTCAATCGTTATAACTATCGGATCAATCTGGATGTAAACCTGACTAAAACCACCACCTATAAAATAGGTATTGGAGGCTGGGTGTCAAAAAGTAATGAGCCGAAGCCATCAACCAACTCTGGTTTAATCTGGAACGAGCTGCTAGAGGCTAAGCCATTCTCAAGCCCTGGAATAATTAATGGTAAGCTGGTTCAGACTAACGGTGAAATGTTAGTGTCTCCAACTTATTTTGGCCACCCATTGAGTACTCTGTACGGAGCAGGTTATGTCAATCAATATAAAAACACACTGAACCTTGATTTTGAAGTGACACAAAGTCTTTCTTCATTGGTTAATGGTTTAGAATTTAGCGCTAAAGGAGCCTATAACCTAGGAAGCCGGTATACCAAAAAACACACAAAATCCATTGAAACCTATGTGCCTTGGGAGATTGGTTTTATCGATGAACTGGAACCAGATGACCCGAACTATGACCCGACAATTGTGTATAGTGTTTCGGGGCAGAATACAAATTTTAAACATGAGAAAAGTGATATTGGATATAATCGTGACTGGTACCTCGAATCAAAACTATTCTGGAAGAGGAAAATTGGTGATCACGATCTGTCAGCACTGGCACTTTATAATATGACCAAAAGGTACTATCCATCAGAACCGCGATATATACCTAAAAGTTATGTCGGCTATGTTGGTCGTGTAACCTATGGTTATCAATCGAAATACCTGTTGGACTTAAATGTGGGTTATAATGGTTCAGAAAACTTTGCTAAAGGTTCCACACGATATGGTCTGTTTCCATCTTTTTCTGCTGGTTGGGTTATTTCCGAAGAGTCGTTTATGGATAACCTGGAATTTATTTCATTCCTGAAACTAAGAGGGTCTTATGGTATTGTAGGTAACGATAGTGGAGTTTCCCGCTTTATGTACATCGATGGTGTCTGGGACCCATCTAATGGCTCCTATGCTTTTGGTGTTAACCCGAATGAAATTGATGCGGCTACTGAAGGACGCTTGGGTAATACCGATGTTACTTGGGAAACAGCAGCAAAGCAGAATTATGGTATTGATCTGAGGTTATTCGGACCAAAAATGTCCATCTCAGCCGATTATTTTATTGAGAAGCGCAAAGATATTCTGATAGCACGTCAAACAACCCCGCAGGAAGTAGCATTACTTCTTCCCAATATTAATATGGGTAAGGTGGATAATAAAGGATATGAGGTAAATGTAACCTGGCGCGATGGTGATATTTCAGGGTTTAACTACTTTGTTAATGCCAATGTGAGTTATGCCAAAAACGAGATCATCGAAAAAGATGAGATTCTGTCTGATTATGAATATATGATCGAGACCGGCGGTTCTACAGGACGAACACTTGTTTATAATTTCGATCGGTTTTATGAAGAAACAGACTTTAATCCTGATGGAACATTGATTGCCGATTTACCTCAGCCATCCGGTGTGGTACTTCCTGGTGATCCAAAGTACAAAGATCTGAATAATGATATGGTTATTGATAGTTATGACAGATCATGGTCAGAATTTGGCAGGAGACCAGAGTATGTATTTGGTTTAAATGCCGGATTTGGCTATAAAGGCTTTGAAATATCAACACAATGGTCAGGTGCAACTAACGTATCCCGTTTTTTACAGCGTAACTTCCGTTCACCTTTCGGTGGCGATGGTAGCCGTGGATTGACTCAATATCATGCCGATAACTCCTGGACACTGGAGCTGGGACAAGATGCCTTGTTTCCGCGAATTACAGCATCGCGTTCACCCAATAGTTATGCCGATTCGGACTTGTATATGTGGGATGCTTCATACATCAGGTTAAAGAATATTCAAATTGGCTATACGTTTATGCAAGGAGCTTTTCTTGATAAGCTGGGAATAAAGAAGCTACATGTATATGCTAACGGATTGAACCTGTTAACATTTGATGATATGAAATTCTTCGATCCTGAGTCAGGAACTTCCAATGTTCAGACAGAGGATAGTATGAAATATCCGATAATGAAGATGTATAATGTTGGTGTTAACATTAACTTTTAATTCGCATGATTATGAAGAATTTATATAAGATATTGATATTACTTTCGATTGTAGCTGTCAGTTTTTCCTGTGAAGATTTACAGTTCAATGAAGAGTTTCTTGATCAACAACCGGAATCAGTTGGTTTTACAATTGACACCATGTTCTCTTCAAAGCAGAATTCAGATCTTGTTCTGAATAAAGCATATTCGTACAACCGCTTTCCTTTATTCTCGTTTTTCTGGCCTGAAAGAATGAGAGGAGCCGGTAAAGGTACCTACATGGATATAACAGATCTAGGTATGCAATATGGACATACAGGTGCTAAATTGATATATTATTCAGGGCAATACAATGCAGGTAGCAATAATTTCCTGTATTTCTCTTATCTCAACGACGGGGCATGGGATGCTATCAGATATGCTTATATCTATCTTGAAAATATAGATAAAGTACCTGATATGAGTGAGGAAGAAAAACGTTGGCGAAGAGGTGAAGCCAGGTGCTTAATTGCTTACCGCTATATTGAAATGCTGAAGGCTTTTGGTGGTGTACCATGGCTGGATAAGAGCTATAAAGTGAATGATACACCACAAACAATAGAAAGGGCAACTGTTGAAGAAATGGTGGATAATATTGTTGCATTACTTGATCAGGCTGCAACAGAATTACCATGGGCTTACACTTCTGATAGTGATTATGGGCGTTTTAATAAAGCCAGTGCATTAGGCTTTAAGTTAGAGACCTTATTATTTGCTGCAAGTCCTCTGTTTAATGCAGATCAACCTTATCACCCAGATGGTGCTGTAAACAAATATACCTGGTATGGCAATTACAGTGTTGATCGGTGGAAACGTGCAGAAGCAGCGGGAAAAGAGTTTATGGATGCTTTAGCTGCCAATGGTCATTATGGTTTAGTTCAGCCAACAGGTACATCACACACCGATTACCGTCAGGCCTATATTGATGGTTATCACACGCGAGGTAAAAACGAATGCCTTTATACTATTTTGCCAACAACTCAGGTGAGTGAAAAGGTTAAGCTTACCTGGAATCAACTAATGTGGTATGCTCCATGGTCTCACCGTCAGTGTGGTGTAACGACCGAGTATATAAATATGTTTCCAATGGCCGATGGTTCCGATTTTCCGGCCGATTTTGATTGGGCAAACCCAACGTTTAACCCGTTCTTTGACGCAGCTGGTAATCCTAACCGTGATCCGCGGTTATATGAGACTGTAATGATCAATGGCGATTACTACCAGGCAAGGACAGTCGAAACCTGGAAGGCAGCCAACGGATTTGCTAAAGGTCGTGACTTGATGAACAACAGTTTTACAGCCTTTTACATGCGCAAGTTCGTTCTGGAACGAAACAATGCCACCTCGATGAACAAGCCGATTAACTATGCTGTGTTGCGCTTAGCTGAGGTTTACTTAAGTTACGCCGAGGCCATTAATGAAGCTAACGGAGGACCTGATGCAACCGCCTATGATATGGTTAATAAAGTACGTAATCGGGTTGGTTTAAATGATTTACCTGCCGGATTAAGTCAGGACGAGTTTCGTGCTGCCTGTTTAAAAGAACGCGCTTTGGAATTAGGCTTTGAAGAATGCAGATGGTATGATCTGGTACGATGGAAGATGGAAGATCAGCTAACGATGCCTCTTACAGGTGTTAAAATTTCAAAGGTTTCAGATGCGGGTGAATTCTCTTATGAACAGTACAATCTGCCAACCCGATACTTTATGACCAATTGGGATACAAAATGGTATTTACATGCTTTCCCGAGTTCTGAAATTGATAAGAAATACGGATTGGTTCAAAATCCCGGGTGGTAGTTCTTTTATCAAATGACAATAAATAAAAGTAGTTTATGAAGAAAATATTATATATACTCTGTGTACTTTGTTTGTCAGCAATTCAAATGCTTGCTCAGACTGTTGTCAGCGGGCACGTAAGCGACCAGCGAGGTAATCCTGTTCCGGGAGTTGAATTTTATCGCCCCGAAGGACTGGTCCGAATTGGAGTGAGTGACGAGAATGGCGATATAACAATTGAAAATACTGATGGTCTGGAGTTCCTGAAATACAAGATGTATCAAGGAACGAACTATCAGGGAACGGTGAATATTATCGAAGGAAAAGTTGAATTAATTTTAAATAAGGCTGATCAGGCAATTAGTCTGGGTAAGAATATTACACAATCAGCCGGTGAGTCAACTTTAGCTTCAGGAAGCATACATAGTGATGAACTATCGATTTCTTCTGATGTAAACGTTGCGAAAGCACTTTACGGGCGTATTGCCGGTTTAAGTGTGATGCAGGCAGGAGATGATAATCTGAATGGAGTACCATCACTTTTAATTCGCGGTAAAAATACCTTCAACAGTAATCAGCCGTTAATTTTGGTAGATGGTTTTGCCAGGGATATGAATAACCTGACTCTGGCAGAAATTGAGACAATTACAGTGTTAAAGGATGCTGCTGCATCAGCAATTTATGGAGTAAGAGGTGCCAATGGTGTTATTAATGTCACTACCAAGCGGGGAGCTATAGGTAAAACGCAGGTAAGTGCCGAATATAAGTATAATCATTATCGTCCGTTTCGACGGGTAGAGATGGTGGATGGTGCCACTTATGCGGAACTTTACAACGAAGCCCTCGTAAATGATGGATTGGAGCCGCTTTATTCAGATCAGGAACTGGCTGCTTTCAAATCAGGCCAACATCCAATGGCTTATCCAAATACCGATTGGTATAACGAATCCTATAATGATTTTGCTTCGGGCCATTTATTTGACCTGACAGCTCAGGGAGGTAACGACAACTTTAGTTATTTCACAGCTTTCTCTTATTCGAATGAGGAGGGATTATTTAAATCAAATAATTACTCTCAGCGTGAAGATTCAGACCTTAAAATGACGAATGCCAATCTGCGATCTAATTTTGATATTAAAGTGCATAAAAACACGAAGTTAAAGTTAAACTTGCTGGCGCGTTTGAGCGAATACCAGGAACCAAGGAGTGGTGTTAATGAAATTGCAAAAGCAGTTTATGGAATTCCGGCATCAGCCTTTCCTGTTTTCGGACCCAAAGGAAACTATGCAAGCAATAATTTCTACGATAAAAACCCTGTTGCTATGATCAACAGTTCCGGTTTCAACGAGCGATTGACACAAACACTCTATTCAGATATTCGCATAGAGCAGGACCTTTCCATGGTGCTGAATGGCTTATCTGCCGAAGCTGCTTTGTCTTACGATTATAACTCCAGAGTATTGGATTTTGGAACAAGAGATTATGCTTACGAAGTTATAACACCTACAATTGATGAAAATGGTAATGTTGATATGACCACTGTTGTTTTTGGTGAGGATACACCTATGGAACATGGTGATAACCAGCTATACCAGTACATGAATAACAATATTGAGGCAAAGATCAACTATTCTGCCTTTTTCAACAGGAACCGTCTGAATGCTTCATTGATTTACGAGCAGTCAGGTTATGCTCGTCGTGAAGTGAATGAAACGGAGAAAAGACAGTCGTTAATGGGATATGCTTCACTATCACTTAAAGACAAGTATTTGTTTGATGCTGTTGTAAATTATTCAGGAAGTTCAGTGTTACCGGAGGATGATCGCTTTAAAGTATTTCCGGCTTTGTCGGCAGCATGGCTGGTGTCAGGTGAAGACTTTATGAGTAATTCGTTTGTAGATTATCTGAAAGTGCGTGCTTCGGCAGGTTTATCAGGTAGCGATAATATCGATAAGGACCTGTTCAGGCAATATTACGTTAATGGCGGAACTTATTATTTTAGCGATAACGTCGTTGGTGCCGGAGGTGCACATGAGGGACCTTTACCAGCTGGTATTCTGGATTATGAAACCGTTATGAAGGCTGATTTGGGCTTTGACCTGAATGTAATGGATAACCGTTTACAGTTGGTGACAGATGTATTTTTTGAGCGTCGTGAGAATATTTTGATCGGTAGCGATAAAACTATCTCAGGTGTTTTGGGTGTGGATGTATCCAAACAATCGCAAGGTATTATTGAGAATAAAGGAGTGGAACTAAGCGGACTATGGTCTGATTCACAGGGTGATTTCAAATACCAGATAGGCGCTAATATTTCATTCATCCGCAATAAAATTATCGAGAATAACGAAGGCTATGTGCCATATGCTTACTTGTCGAAGATCGGAAACAGCATTGGAGCCAACTATGGCTTGGAGGCGATTGGTTACTTCGAAGATGAAGCAGATATACAATCTTCACCTGAACAATTGTTTTCAGCTGTAAAACCAGGTGATATCAAATATAAGGATCAGAATGGTGATGAGGTGATTGATCAGAACGATGTGATTAAGTTTGGTGAATCAGGAGCAACACCTGAAGTATATTATGGCTTCCAGTTTGACGTAGAGTACAAAAAAATAGGCTTACGTGCCAACTTCCAGGGAGTAGCTAACAGAACGATCTATACCAATAGCGACCATGTATTTTTCCCGATGAAAAACGGGGCTAATATCTCAAAATACTATGTCGAAAATAATACGCATTGGACAGAAGCTACAAAAGCGACAACAAATATGCCTCGCTTAACCACAATGAATAATGAAAATAACTTCCGGCCAGGCACCCATTGGTTTAAGGATGGTTCATACCTGAAATTAAGAAACATTGAGTTGTACTATAATTTGGATAACACAGGAATTAAAGGATTACAATCCAGGTTATTTGTAAGAGGTACAAACCTGTTCTCAATTGATAATTTAAAAGAGTTTGATCCTGAAAACTTTAGTGCCGGATACCCGTCAGTTTCATCAGTGACAGTAGGGGCATCGTTGAAGTTTTAAGATAATTTAATTTGTTTATTTAAGTAAAATACTGACATGAAGATATATAAAGTAAAAGTTTTGTTATTTGCAGTATTCGCACTAACAGCTTGTGATTATCTTGATTTTGATGAGTCGACAGGAGAACCCAAAGAATATTGGTATTCCTACTTCAATACGAGTCGTCAGTTGGTGAATTACCATTATTCGAAATTATATCAGGATTTTGGTAATGTAGGTAATGCTACATTAGATTGTGCGAGTGATGATGCAGAATATGTGTATTCAAACTCGGCCATTCAGGCGTTTAATGATGGGAGTTGGAGTGCTATTAATGTAAGAGATACACGTTGGGATATTTCTTACAATGCCATAAGATCAATCAATGATTTCTTAAAAACCTATGCAGAAACTGATTTTAGCCGCTTCCAGTATAATCAGAATTACGAGGAGGAATTGTTTAAAAATGAATCACTGCCTTACGAAGCGCGTTTGTTAAGAGCTCTGTATTTATTTGATCTGGCCAAACGTTATGGAGATATTCCAATGCCTTTAACAGTGCTGTCTGTTGAAGAAGCCAACAGTATTGAGCCAACACCTTTTGATGATGTAATTGATTTTATTGTAGAAGAATGTGATGCTACAGCTCAGGAGTTACCATGGGTTTATACGACAGATATCGGAGAAACCGGACGTGTTACAAAAGGTGTGGCAATAGCTTTAAAGTCGCGGGTATTATTATATGCGGCCAGTAAGTTGCATAACCCCAATAATGACATCAGTAAATGGGAAGCTGCTGCTAAAGCTGCTTTTGAATTGATATCAGATGTAGATAATCCATACAGTTTAGAAGGTGATATTAATAAAGACATTACTAACATTGTCGAGTCACAATCACCTGAATTGATTATGATTCGTCGTAACAGTGACAGTAATTATTTTGAAAAGAATAATTACTCCATTGGTTTTGAAGGTGGTAATACAGGAATTTGTCCTTCGCAAAACCTGGTGGATGCTTTTCAGACGAATAACGGTTATGATGTTAGTTTGACTGAAAGTGGCTGGGATAGCGATGATCCGTCTTTTGATGAAACTAATCCGTATGTCGACAGAGATCCGCGTTTTTACAAAGCTGTGTTGTACAATGGAGCGGTTTACAAAAATCGTCCGATGGAAATCTATGAAGGAGGGATGGATGGACTGCCAATTCAGGGCGCGAGCCTGACCGGCTATTACTTGAAAAAGTACCTGATAGAGAATTTGGATCTGAGCCCCGGGATTGACCAAAAAGATAAACACCACTGGATTATTTTCAGATATGCAGAGATTCTGATGAATTATGCAGAGGCAATGAATGAAGCTTATTCACCCGATTTTACCAATTCGGAACTAACCATGTCTGCCACAACAGCATTGAACATGATCAGGCAAAGGGCGCAGATGCCATTAGTCAGTGGTTTATCTCAGGAAGAATTTAAAGCGGCAATAGTACAGGAACGACGTGTTGAATTTGCCTTTGAGGGCATGCGCTTTTGGGATATCCGACGGTGGATGATTGGTAATAATACTCAACAGAACCTTTACGGAGCACGAGTCGTCCGTGATATAAGCGGGAACGACCAGTATGAACTCAAGTTGGTTGAAAACAGGGTTTGGGATGAAAAAATGAACCTTTATCCTATTCCGCAACAGGAAAGATTTATTAATCCAAACCTGGATCAAAATTCAGGTTGGTAAACAATGTCTAAAAAACCCATGGCTTATCCGGCATGGGTTTTTTTCTTAAATTACGCTGATACTTCAATACAACCATTGGTTTTGGAACAATAAGGCTTCGAAAATTTAAACACATGAATAAGTTTATCATCGCTTTAAGCATACTTTTACAGTTGGTATTTATATCTGTCAGAGCTAAGGAGTTGGTTTTAAATCAGCTTTCGGTAGAGCAAGGCCTCACTTATAATTATGTAACAGATATTCTCCAGGATAAGTCTGGTTTTATATGGATTGCTACCTTGAATGGTTTAAATCGCTTTGATGGTAACAGAGTCATTAACTATTTTGAAAAAGGAGCCAAAACCGAAGGTCTGGATAATGACAGAATTCCTTCCATCTGTGAAGATATCGATGGTAATATCTGGATTTCATGCAGCTTTGAAGGCATAAGCGTATTTGATACAAAAAAGGAAAAGTACCACAAGATAACACTCGACAGCTTAAACCACTTAAGCAACTTTACCACCAATATTCACCGGACCAATAACGGAGATATGCTTATTGGAACAAGAAGTGGTGAGCTTTTCAGAATTAAAAAGAGTGAGATCAGTAAGATAACAACCGGAGAAGCGCCACAGCTCCAAAGGCTTGAATTTAAATTAAAGAATTCACCATCTGTTAACAGGATTGTAGAAACAGTGCAGATCGATGGTCATTTGTGGTTGCGCGACTGGATGCAGAACCTGTTCAAAGTACAGTATAATAATGACCATGCACTCAGTTATACAATTGAATTTATTGCGCCAGATGTAAATAATATTCAAAGAGATAGCAAGGGAGTGTTATATGTCTGTTCTAAAAAAGGGTTAAAGCGATATGAAATTGCGGAAGGTTTTCAGTTGTCATACAGTGAATGGCCAACGATCAAAGGGACAGAAAATCAAGATGTATTAAACTGCATTATAGATGATGCCGACAATGCTTGGGCGGTAATGCGTGATAGCGGAATTGTTAAATTCTCGAATATAAGTTCACCAACGCCTAAGTTGGAACAATACTCCACTGTAATTAATGGGGCGCGTAAGCTGATGTTTATCGACCGTTCCAATACTTTATGGATTTCAACCACAAGAGAAGGTGCATATTATGGAGATGTTGCGGTTAAAACCTTTAACAAACTGGAAACCTTTCAATCTTACTATAATGGAGATGAGTACCTGATAAACAGCTCCATCTACGACTCAAGAGGAAATTTATGGGGTAGTGGATTGGATACGTATATGTATGTCAAAAAGCATGATAGCAAGGATGAAGAACATATTGTGGAATCGATTTTTGCTTCAGACTTTTTTGAGGATGACAGGCAGCAATTATGGATTGCATCAAGGGATGGTGTTTACAGATATCCCATTACGCTGTTAGGTAAAGAATCAGTTAAGAATTACAAAATTGATTTTAGTAAATGGAACCGAAGCGATTTAAACGGGATTTTATTCAATTCGGTTGATGAAGATCATTTCAATAACATATGGCTGTCAACAGATAAAGATCTGATATATCTGATTCTGGATAATCAACTTGAAATAACTGATGTAAAAGTGTTTTCAAGGGATGTCAGTGATGCGCTTTATCCCTGCGATATTCAGATAATCAGAGTTCATCCGGTGAAAAACCAGCTTTGGGTTATGCAGCGCGGTTGCGGAGTGTCTGTCCTGAGTTACGAAGAAGGTATCAACAGTATAAAATACGATAATTACAATATAAATCGCGAGAACGGGCATTTTATTCCTTCAAAAACAGTGAATAACATCATGTTTGATAAGGATAATGTTTGGTTGTGCTCCGATCATGGACTAATTAAGCTCTATTTCGATGAAACAGCAGGTGAATATTTGTATCAGAAATGTTATACTACCGAAGAAGGTTTAAGCCATAATATTGCACTGTCAGCTATAAGAGACGATGAAAACTTCGTCTGGATAGGGACCAACTATGGATTATCATGTTTAGATATTGAGAAAGATAAGATCATCAGTTTTGCTTCGCAACACCTTCTGAGGAGTAATGTTTTTACTAAGAGTGCTCAAAAGCTTAAAGATGGTTCATTGGCTTTCGGAACAGAAAAAGGATTTGTCACCTTTGATCCATCTGAAATATTCCTGAATGAAAAGCCTCCGAAAGTTGTATTTACTGGATTGTCAGTGTACAATGAACCTGTTTTACCAGGACAGGAAATTAGGGGAAATAAAGTATTACTTCATAGCCTTAATAATACGAAGCATATTGAAATTAACTACAAACAGAACGATTTTACAATTGACTTTGCGGCTTTACATTATGCTTTTCCCGATGCAAATAAATTCAGCTATTTTTTACAAGGTTACAGCGATAAGTGGATAAACACAGATCAAAAGCGCGCATATGCTAAATTCTCTAACCTCAATGCTGGAAAATATAAGCTGCTGGTAAAGGCTTCAAATAACGACGGTTTATGGACTGAAGAAACTACTCAATTAGGTATAACAGTTTTGCCTCCTCCCTGGAAAACCATATGGGCTTACCTTCTTTATACCTTGATTATTGCATTGATTGTGTATCTGACCCTTAAGTTCTGGAAGGGGAGAGTGCAGCTTAAAAACGAAATACTGCTTGAGCGAAAAGGACGGGAGGCCGATGCCATGATTAACAATATGAAGACATCTTTCTTTACCGATATCTCACATGAATTCCGTACACCCTTGACTTTAATAGTCGCCCCTGTACGTGAGCTGATTGATAAGTTTAAGAACGATGAAACGATACTTGAAAAACTGGTTCCGCTTGGTTTAAACGTTAACAGGATGTTGCGTCTGATTGATCAGCTGCTTGACTTCAGAAAACTGGAAACCGGGAACCTTAAATTAAATGTCCGTAATGATAATATTGTCGAAACATTAAAAGCGATAAAAGGAAGCTTTGATAATGTAGCCAAACGAAAGAGTATTTCATTCAGGTTCGAATCTTCAATTGATGAATTACAGACGGTTTACGATGCCGATAAAGTTGATAAGATCGTTCATAACCTTTTATCCAATGCCTTTAAGTTTACACCGAAAGGAGGGCAGATCATTCTGAATCTGAGAGAAATTGAGGATGATCACATTGAAATAAAAGTCAAAGACAATGGTGCCGGAATTACTTCAGATGATATGCCAAAGATTTTCGATCGCTTTTTCCAGACCAGTGGTTCTGAAGGTACAGGCATAGGTTTGGCATTAGCCAAAGAAATGGTCGAACTGCACAAAGGAAAAATTACAGCAGAAAGTACGCCAGGAGTCGAAACCACTTTTACTGTAGTTTTAGCTGTTGGAAACGATCATTTCTTTAACGAAGTACAGCTACAAAAAGTAAACGACGGTTATGAGAGCTTACCGGTCTGGTTGTCCTCATCGCTTGAAGAAGCACATTTTAACGAGAAGGAATTGCAGGAAAGCGAAAAGCCGTTAATCCTTATTGTTGAGGATAATCTGGAGATAAGCAGTTATATCGAACACTTGCTGAATAAGGATTTCAGAGCCATGGTTGCTATTGATGGAAAAGTGGGGTTGGAGTATGCAACAAAATACCTGCCCGATATAATTATTTCTGATATTAGAATGCCCGAAATGGATGGTATTGAAATGTGCCGGCTGTTAAAAGAAGATAGCGTTACATCGCACATTCCTTTGCTGTTTTTAACAGCTAAAACATCTGAACAGGATAAAATTACCGGACTTAATGTAGGATCTACCGATTATATTCGTAAGCCCTTCGATCCGGTGGAACTGAAACTGAAAGTTGAGAACGTTCTCAAAAACCAGCAACAGGTTAAAGACCATCTTAAAAAATCGATTATTCTCAGCCCATCCAGTGTTGAGATTGAATCGCCGGAAGAAGCCTTCCTTGTAAAAGCAGTTAAAGTGGTGGAAGAAAACATGAGCAGTGGTGAATTTAATCTGGTCAATCTCTGTGAAGAATTGGGAGTTAGCCGCATGCAGTTACACCGCAAGCTAAAAACGCTGACAGGTCAGAGTACAACTGAATTTATTCGTTCCATCCGTTTAAAAAGAGCAGCTCAACTTCTGGAAACCGGCCATATGAATGTGGTGGAAGTCATGTATGAGGTGGGAATTGAAAGTAGCTCATATTTCTCCAAGGCATTTAAAAGTCAATTTGGATTGCCACCGGCTGCCTATATGAAAAAGCATGGTAAAAGTTAAGTATTAATACGAATAAGTGGCTGTAAAATGTATTGTACTTTCAGTGCTTTATCATTTTATTGTATTGATCTCAGAACTTCACCCCATACTATTTATGTACAGGCTTTCGCTAAGGCGGAACATGCATTTAAAATCTCTTACTAGTCCTGAAAAGGACGATACATATTAGAATAGTCTGCCAGGGCTATGGATACGAAGTTTATGTTTTTGAGAACTGTAAGTCCGATACATATGTATTCTGCTTTGGTTTCAATGTTTGATCGACATTATTAGTATGCCAGCAAATCAAAAAGGCGGGTAGGATGTTTACACTTACCTGGGTATAAACTCTGCCCTCTATAATGCAGAAAATTCTGCAGCTTAATACAGAGAATTCTGTAGCCCCGCACAGAAAAATCTGTAGCTCCCCACAGAAAAGTCTGTAGCTCCCCACAGAAAAGTCTGTGAAGAAGATAAGCCCATATTAAGGAGTGGTTTGTTAACAATCAGTTACATTAGCGCAAGATGAAATAGCAGTAATGAAGGATCTTGGTCAATAAAAAAAGCATATGATTAAGAGAATTTATTTAAGCCAGATGTTTCTGCTGATAAGCGGATTAATTGTTTTAGGGCAATCTGTCAAGTCGCAAATAGGAGCCCACCAAATGCCTTATAAACGCTATGAAGCAGATGCTGGTGTTTATTCAGGTGGGGCCATTCTAAAAAACGTTTCGTTTGATCAGGCATTAACCCAATCTGAGGCTTCCGAAAAAAAGTATATAGAGCTGGCTGCTCAAAATTCGTTTATTAAGTGGCAGGTGTTAAATGCATCAGGCGGGATGACCTTAAGGTTCACAATGCCGGACTCAAACGATGGGACAGGCTTAACAGGAAGTCTGGATGTATTTGTAAATGAAAGTAAGGTCGGAAGCATTGACCTGACATCTTTTTATGCCTGGCAATATTTTGACAAATCTGAAGGTTCTGACCGCCATCCGGTTAATACTCCCTCAACAGGTAATCCACGAATGCGTTTTGATGAAGAACGTTTTAAGTTTCCGGTAGAACTACAGGTTGGTGATGAACTTAAACTGGTCAAGATCAATGATGATGGGATAGCTTATGGTGTTGACTTTGTTGAACTGGAAGCCGTACCTGGAAAGATTGTAAAACCCAATGGCTTTATTTCGGTTACCGATTCTGAATTCGGAGCAATACCGGATGATAACGGCGATGATATGGAAGCTTTTGAGGCTGCCATTACAAAAGCTAAGGAGACAAATGCCGGACTATATATTCCGGAAGGGAAATTTCTTTTAAGTAAAAACATTACCATTGATTCAGACGGTTTTACACTTCAGGGAGCCGGTATCTGGTATACACACCTGCATTGGACTGGCTATTCAGGAACCGATGCAGATGGCGGGATATATGGAGTCGGTTCAGAAGCCCATGTGTCAGATTTTTATATGACATCAAACTTAAATAACAGAGATGGAGGTTATCGTGCATTCAGCATGTATTGGGGTAAGAATTCACTAATTGAAAATATCTGGTTGTCACATTTTTCAGTTGGTTTCTGGACTTCGGATAATTATACCGAAAGCTCATTAAACGTCGCAGATCAGTTAACTATTCGTAATTGCCGGATTCGGAATACTTATGCCGATGGATGTAACTTTTCACGGGGTGCACGCAATTGTGTTCTGGAACATTGCAGTTTACGAAATAATGGTGATGACGCAATGGCAACGGTTTCCCATTCACCTGAAGTTGTTGGTCCGTGCACAAATAATACGTTTAGATACAATACCGTTGAGTTTGTAAACAGAGCAGCAGGATTAGGGATTTTTGGAGGAGAGCAGCATGAAGCCCACCATTGTATTATCAAAGATAATTTTGCAGGAGCAGGTATTCGTGTTAATTCTACATTTCCGGCCTCTCCCTATGTTTCGTCTTCTACAATTAATATTTACAACATGCAGGTTGAACGCTGCGGAACAAGATATGCTCTATGGGATAATAATATTGGCTCAATTAATTTAAAAACCCGCTACTATGACGTTCAAAATATTAACCTGAAAGATATTGATATTATAGATGCACAAACGGATGCCATTCAAATTGAAAGAGCAACAGACGAAACAGAAATGAGATCTGTTTACCTGGAAAATATTACGATTAAAGGAACAGGAAAAGACAATCTGGGCGAGGGATATGGAATTCGCGTTACAGATAACTGCAAAGGTTGGGTTGGAATAGATAATATCACTTTTGAAAGCACACGCTCTGGTAATATTTATGAGAATGCTCCGAACTTCGAAATTAAAACATCTACTACAGCGGGATCATCAGTAAATCTTTCCCCTACAGAATTATCAATTTATGAAGGGGAGGTAACACAATTGTATGCGAAAGCATTTCCAGCCGGTACTGAAGAGCAAATATTTAGCTGGTCATCCGGCGATACAAATATTGCAAGCGTTGATCAAAACGGACAATTAACAGCACTTAATCCTGGAATGGTAACCATTACAGTTGAACATGATAACGGACTGACTGCTACAAGTGAAGTGACGGTGTTAATAAAGATTGTTCCGACAGAAGCTTACAAGATAAAAAACCGAATGAATGATAGTTATCTGTATCAGGATAATGACATGGTGAAGTATGGTGCTTTTCAGAATAATGAAAGTTACTATTGGTATATACATGAAGTTTCGGATGGTGTCTATGAACTGAAAAATAAAGGCAGTGACCTGTATATGCACGTTCAGAATAAAAAGGACTATGTAGAGTTATCACAGAGCTGGCCGGCATGGTCAAGCAGGCGTTGGACCATTGAAGAAGTGGAGGAACAATGGTTTTGCCTTAAAAATGTATGGTTGAATAAAAGAGCCAATATTGTTGCTCAGACAGGATATCTTCAGTACGCAAACAATCCGGATAATACAGAAACGGGTGCTCAGTTTACTCTTGAGAAGGAAAATATAAATACAGGCTTGAATAAAGCTATCAATCTGAGTTATAAACTTTATCCAAACCCTGTGGATAATGAACTTCAGATACAATCAACTACAGGTAAATTATCGCATGTAAATCTGTTGAATATGCAGGGTAAAACAGTGATGAAAATTGAAAAATGTGAAGGAAAAGAGGTGGTTTACCTTAATTTAGAATCATTGACACCAGGCATTTATATAGTGCAGCTACAAGACAAAGATGGTGCTGCTTTAAGTGATAAGATTGTCAAGCGATAGATTTTAGTAGTAAATGAAGAATCAAGCCACAAGAAAAGCTTATCAAACAAGAGCATGACAAAATTGGCGAGTTCCCCACCTGCGTCGGGCAGGCATGTGACAATTGAGAGAAAAATTTAGATATATGAAAATTACCATTCTATTATTAGGATTTGTAGCGATGCTGCAGATCACAAACGGGCAAACCATGGGTGCCTACAAAATGCCATATATTCGCTATGAAGCTGATGCAGGTACTTTTGCCAATGGGGCAGTACTATTAGAAGAATCATACGACCAGGCTTTATTACAGTCTGAGGCTTCGGAGAAAAAGTGTATTTCATTAACAGAAAAGGATTCATTTGTTCAGTGGGCTGTAGAGCAGGAGGGACGTGGCTTAACTTTACGTTTCTCTATTCCTGACTCAGAAAATGGAAGGGGACTTAACGGGAAATTGGGTTTGTACATTAATGGAAAAAAAGTGCAAGACATAGAGCTCACATCTTTTTTTGCGTGGCAGTACTTTGATAAATCTAAAGGTTCTGATCGTCATCCGGTTAATACTCCATTTACCGGAAATCCCAGAATGCGTTTTGATGAAGAGCGATTGTTGTTGCCTTTTAATGTTAAAAAAGGAGACATTATAAAGCTATGTAAAGATGACGATGATGATATAAATTATGCCGTTGACTTTATTGAACTGGAACCAGTCGGGCCGGCCATTCAATTACCAGATGGTTACATTGATGTGACCAATAAAAAGTATGGAGCAGTAGCCAATGATGATAAAGATGATGCCAAAGCTTTTGAAAAGGCCATTGCTGATGCCTACCGACTTAATAAAGGGCTTTATGTCCCTGCCGGAAAATTTGATCTGAGCTTTCAACTTAAACTGGAAGAAAATGATATCAGTGTGCAGGGAGCAGGTATTTGGTATACACATCTGCACTGGACGGCCCTGACTGATTCAAAAGGTTCAGGTGGTTGGCTTGGTGCCGGATCAAACCTGTACTTGTCTGATTTCTACATGACATCAAACCTGAATAATCGCGGAGGTGGGTATCGTGCCTTTAGTCGCCACTGGGGAAGTAACTCAGTCATTGAGAATATTTGGTTATCGCATTTTTCCGTTGGTTTTTGGACAGCCAGCAGCTACAAAAAGACTGACACTCAAAAGACAGAAAACCTGACGATCAGAAATTGCCGCATTCGAAATACCTATGCTGATGGGTGCAACCTGGCAAGAGGTGCAAGTAACTGTGTGGTGGAACATTGCGATTTTCGTAATAATGGTGATGATGCCATGGCCTCTGTTAGTCATGCTCCTGATATTGTAGGTGCATGTACAAACAATTCGTATCGCTACAATACCGTTGAATTTGTCACCAGAGCTGGTGGGTTAGGCATTTTTGGCGGACAAAAACACCATATGCACCACTGCATTATTCGTGATTGTTTTGCCGGTGCAGGTATCCGCGTGAATTCAGTATTTCCGGCATTTCCATTTGTCGATTCATCATATATTACCATTAGCGATATGTTAGTAGAACGTTGCGGCACCAGTTATGGATTATGGAATAACAATATTGCAGCCGTTAATATCACTACTCAGCGCTTTGATGTGCAGAACGTTATTTTCAAAGATATCACGGTAAAAGATTCTCAGACTGATGCAATTTACATTAATCGATCAGGTAATGATGCAACCATCAGAAATATCATCTTTAAAGATATCGTTATTGATGGCACAGGGAAAGATGAAAATGGCAAAGGAGATGGTATTTTTATCACCCGCAAAAATACAGGATGGGCAAAAGTTTCAGATATATACTTCAGGAATATAAAATCAGAAGAAATCAGAAATGATTCGCCACAATTTAAAATCAAGTAAGTTTCCATAAGCGCTTCAATTGTGCGGGTGAAACTTTGTCTCCCACAGATTGCGCAGAGTCCCGCAGAATGTTTTGTTAGCCGAACTGGCAAAACAAAATCAGCGAATATCTGCGCAACTTTTTATACCTATGGAAATATTCAGTTTTGGCTTTCAAAAGAACCATACAACTAACTATAAAACCCCTATCTATGAATAATAAGCAATTGTCTGTTACATTCAAGCACATGATAAACTAGCCGCCACATCTAATTTAGCACATGTTATTTGATCAATGTAGGATTTAGAATTAAAGAAATAATTAGATGAGACAATTGTTATTGGGTTGTATTATGGCTCTTCTTGCAGGTGCCTGTAATACATCAGAAGGTGATTTTAATATGGTAAGCCCTGATAAAACAATTCAGGTAAGTTTGAACAACCACCAGGGAAAATTAAGCTATTCGATAGTAAAAGGAGACGAAACAATTATAAAAAGTTCGGCTTTAGGGCTGGAGTTTAAAGGTGATTTTGATTTATCAGAGAACATAAAAGTTGTTAAGGCAACGGTAGAGTCACATAGCTCCACTTGGGAACAGCCTTGGGGCGAAAAGCGGGAAATAGAAAATAACTACATTGAGTATACTTACAATGCGCTTAGAGGGACATATGCTTTTCAGGTTCAATTTCGTGTATTTAATGATGGTGTGGGTTTCAGATACATTATCCCCGAACAAAAAGACGTTGAACAGTTTGCACTGACCAATGAGCTGACAGAATTTAACATGAATAAGCAGGATAAAGCATGGTGGATTCCGGCATATAACAAGAACAGCTACGAGCACCTGTATACCAAAAGCACCATTGAGAGTATGCAGGATTCAGTTCATACACCTCTGACGATTGAGAGCGTAAATGGTAAATACATCTGTATTCACGAGGCCGATTTAACAGACTATGCATCAATGCAGTTGGTGCCCAATAAAAACGGTGGTCTTGTTTGTGACTTGGCACCATGGCCCGATGGTATAAAAGTGAAAACTGAAGGTGATTTTCAATCTCCATGGAGAACTGTCCAAATTGTTGATACTCCAGATGAATTGGCAGAATCATATATGATATTAAATCTGAATCCTGAATGTAAGATTGAAGATACATCATGGATTAAGCCTGGTAAATACGTTGGTGTATGGTGGGAGATGCACATGAAAAAATCGACCTGGAGCCAGGGAGAAAAGCATGGTGCTAACACCGAAAATGTAAAGCGATACATTGATTTTGCAGCAAAGTATAATTTTGATGGTGTTTTGGTTGAAGGTTGGAATTTTGGCTGGGATGGAAAATGGTATCAGGATGGCAGTGATTTCCGTTTTTATGAATCGGTACCGGCATTTGATATGGATGAATTATCTGCTTATGGTGCTGAAAAAGGAGTGGCTTTAATTGGTCATCACGAAACAGGTGGCGATGTTAATAACTACCTGGAGCAGATTGAGAAAGCATTTCAATATTGTAATAAACATGGCATTAAGGTGATAAAAACCGGCCATGTTGGTCAGTTCCTGAATTATAAGCATACGCATTACGGTCAGTTTGCTGTTGAATACTATCGGGATGTGGTTGAGTTGGCAGCCAAATATAAAATCTGTTTGGATGTGCATGAGCCAATTAAAGATACAGGTATCAGAAGAACATGGCCCAATATGATGACGCGTGAGGGAGCCAGAGGAATGGAGTTTGATGCCTGGGCTAAGGACGGAGGCAACCCCCCATCACATTTGGTAACAGTACCATTTACACGCTGTTTGGCCGGACCTTTTGACTTTACGCCAGGTATTTTTGAAATGGAACTACCAACGCGTCCGGATAACCAATCCAACATGACACTAGCCAAGCAATTAGCGGCTTATGTGTTAATCTATAGCCCTCAGCACATGGCGGCTGATTTACCCGAAAATTATGAAGGTAACCCTGCATTGCAATTCATTCTGGATGTACCCGTCGACTGGGAAGATACCAAAGTGTTAGATGCTAAAATTGGGGACTACTGCACAATAGTTCGTAAAGACAGAAGTAGTGAAGACTGGTATCTGGGCGCAGCTACCAATGAAGAAAAGCGAACATTCGAACAGAAACTGACCTTCTTAGATAAGAATGCCAAATACTTGGCTGAAATATATCGCGATGGAGAGGGTGCTCACTGGAAAAATAACCCGAAGGCGATCATTATTGAAAAAGTGGAAGTAGATAGCAATTTCAGATTAACATTTCCACAGGCTGCCGGAGGAGGAATAGCTATTCGTTTTAAAAAGATATAAAGTGTAATAACACCTCAAATGTTATTACAGCGCATTTAAAACTAAAATATTACAAATGAGAAATAGAATTTTATCAATAATTATTTGCTTGCTGCTGATGCTACCTCTCGCATCAAAATGTTTTGGAAAAAACACAGATAAGAGCAAACCCAATATTATTTTTATATTGACGGATGATCAGGGATATGGTGATTTTAGTTGCACAGGTAACTCTTACCTTAAAACACCTGCAATGGATGCTATTAAAAATGAAGGAACATTCTTCAGCAACTTTCATGTAAGTGCGGTTTGTGCACCAACACGTGCGTCTATTATGACGGGCCGTTATAACTATCGAACAGGTGTGTCAGGTGTAAACAAGAGTAAAGTCAACATGTATGCTGATGAAACCACCATGGCTGAATACCTGAAAGAAGCAGGTTATAATACCGGCCTGTTTGGTAAATGGCACTTAGGGTATAATTACCCAATGCGTGCGATTGATCAGGGCTTTGATGTGGCTTATATGTGGGATGAGATGCAGTATTTCCGAACTGACCCTGTGATGGAGGAAAATGGTGTAAACAAGCAATATAAAGGCGAGTTTCTGACCGATGTTATTTTTGATAAAGCCGAGGCTTATCTGGATGAACAAGCTAAAAAGGATGAACCATTTTTTGCCTACATAGCAACGTTTCTGCCTCATACTCATCATGATGGTACACAGGTGCCTGAAGAATACATGAAACGATTTGACAGGTATACCGAGTTAAGCTGGCACACGCGTCAGTGTTATGCCATGATTGAAAAAGTGGATGAGCGAATGGCCTTATTAATGGAGAAATTAAAAGCTACAGGGCAGGAAGATAATACCATCATCATATTTACAACGGATAATGGCTCGGCCGAATGTTATCCGGGGGCAGAGCGCGATTGTCAGGAGCGATACCGTTGTGGCTTGCGTGGCATGAAAGGCACTCCTTATGAAGGAGGTGTTAAAGTACCTCTATTTATAAAATGGAAAGACAATTTTAAGGCTGGACATGAAATTGATAAGTTCACTGCTCATGTTGATTTGCTGCCAACTATTATGGACATCATCGATCAGCCGTTGAAATCAGATAAGATAATTGACGGACGTAGTTTGTATCCATTTATTAAAGGCGAGCAACCGACTTGGGAGAATTCATTTTTCTATCATCTGTATATGCCTAGCATGGCCATCAAAGAAAATATGTGGAGAAAAGGAACAGTGGTAAGTGGCGACTACAAACTTGTGGAAGGACGTGAGCTATTTAATATTACCAAAGATCCTTATGAGTTGTACAACTTAGCGGATGAGATGCCTGACAAGCTGCAATCAATGCGTGATAAATATGTAGCTCGTTTGGATGAATACCTGGCCGAAAGAGGTTCTCGACGTCAGCCTAATATAATTGGCAATAAACGTCAGGAGTTAGTTAACTTGTTTTATTTTGAAAAGATACCAGAAGAGAAAGGCTGGCCTGTTTTTGTAGAGGATAAAGGACCTTATAAATTATCAATTTACGACATTCAACATGCAGATATTAAGCCGGGAAGCGAGTTTGTGTTAAAAGCAAAAGATAAAGAATGGAGAATTCCAATTGAAGCTTCTAAGAGTGATTTGTTTCTGGAAGGAATTAAGCTGCCAAAAGGTGAGTATTTTATACAATTAAATATCGAAGGAGATACGTTCCCCAAAAGGTTTAAAACCTGGACAGAGAAACAAGGACGTTATCACCGGGAAGAATGGGGACACAGAAGAGTTACCATCGAAATACAATAAGAATACGCTTCCATCAATTAAGGCGCAGGAATTATTTTCTGCGTCTTTTTTTATCCCTTAATCCCGGATTATAACTTGCAATACTGACATTTTAACTACGATGTATATATCCTTCAAATAAGCAAATGGATGTTACCTCTGAGCAACTGCAACTATCAATATTCCTTTAGGTTTGCCATGTACTAGATACTTAATGGCAAATGTGCAGAACAAAATTTATCGGAATAATAGGGGTAATTCTTATCGCAGTCGCTGGCAAAGCTCAGTCGCCGGAGCATCATTTTCGACTGGGAATTGCAGGCCTCACCCATGGGCATGCTAACCTGCTTTTCAGATTTAAAACAACAGACTGCATCAGCATAGTTGGTATTGTAGAACCGAACAAAACGGTCGTGCAAAAATATCAACAACGTTACCAGTTACACGATTCTTTGTTTTTTGATTCACTTCAGGAAATGGACAGGGTTGCCCGGCCGGAAGGAATTGCTGTTTTTAGCTCAACCAAAGAGCATTTACCGTATATCAGCCAATGTGCCGGAGAAGGAATTGATGTAATGGTGGAAAAACCTTTATGCATTGATTACAAAGAAGCTCAACGTATCTCACACCTGGCAGATTCAGCAGGGATTAAAGTCATTACCAATTACGAAACTACCTGGCATCCGGCATTGGATTCCTGCGTCAGTAAATTAGGTGAGCAAGGTATCGGTGGACTAAGGAAAGTGGTCTTTCATCATGGTAATAACGGAACACGGCACACCAAAGCACCGGCTGAGTTTGTAGAGTGGCTAACTGATTCTGTTCAGAACGGTGGAGGCGCCATCATGGATTTTGGTTGCTATGGTTTGAACATTATTACTGAAATAACACAAGGACAATGGCCAAATAGCATTTATGCTGAAGCCACGAATTATAAACCGGAAGATTATCCTCAGGTTGATGATGATGCGTTGATTGTGCTGAATTACGATGGCTTTAAATGTTTGATTCAGGCATCGTGGAACTGGGCTGTTCCGCGTAAAGATATGGAGCTGTATGGCAGCCGCGGGAAAGCGATGGCTGTTGATGCCACCAATTACAACTATCAGGTGAATAGCCGAAGTCAATTGCTGACCGTAGAGTTAGCACCTAATGGGTATCCGGTTGATGAGCCATTACTGTACTTCAAAAGGATAGTGAGAGGCGAAGAGAAATTACAAACCTACGACAGAGCATCTCTGGAAAACAACATGATGGTGATGAAGCTGCTTGATCTCGCACGTGAGAGTAGCAGCAGGAAATACCAGATTCGGATAAAGAATGATAATTAAATTAAAATAGCACAGAATGAATTTTTTGAAGACGATTGGAATTGGAATTATAGCCATTGTAATGTTTGGCTGTTCAAAGCCGCAAAAAGAAAACAGGCTCGAATCGCCTGATAAACAGAATAAGCTGGTTTTTAACCTGGATGAAAATGGTGTGGCATATTATGCTCTGTATCGTATGGGTGAAGAGCTTGTTGCGCCATCAAAACTAGGTTTCGTATTGGATGGGAGTGATACCTTCAACAAGAATTTTAAAATTACAGGCAGTAAAACTTCAACATTTCAGGGCATATGGGAACCTGTTGTGGGAGAGGTTAAAAGCATTGAGAATAACTATAATGAGTTGAGCATCCAGTTGCAGGAGCAAAGTGGCAAAGAGCGCCTGTTGAATGTGACATTCCGTTTGTTCAATGACGGTATGGGCTTTCGTTATGAGATTCCCGAACAAACTAATATCAGCGAGATTGCTATCACCTCAGAAGAAACAGAGTTCAATATAGATACCAGAGCACAGGCCTGGTGGATCCCTGGTGATTACAACAGTTACGAGAATATCTATAACGAAAGCCCGGTCAGCGCTATTGATTCGGCTAATACACCCGTTACCTTTAAAACCGAAGCAGGTACCTATGTGAGTGTACACGAAGCGAATCTTACCGATTATTCAGACATGACCTTAAAGAGTAACGAAAAAGGATTGTATTGTAACTTGGTGCCATGGCCAGATGGGGTTAAAGTGAAAGGAAAAGCTCCCATGTTAAGTCCATGGCGCACCATTCAGATCGGAAAAGACGCCGGCGACTTAATTGAATCCAGCTTAATTTTGAATCTGAACGAACCCAATAAAATAAAAGAT
>NZ_CEXQWX010000009.1:0-71936 GCF_982718395.1 Carboxylicivirga sp. | reverse complement strand
TGTGCAGATTACAAAAGGGATTTGAGAGTGTTATTTAGGAGGTACAAATACTTTATTTTTTAGAAATCTGTTCATTAAATAATTTAAAAGCATTTTACGAGGAACTAAAGATTTATGAAATTTTAACATTTATGCTGTTGTGAAAACTTATTCAAAAACCCTAATGATGTTTTATGTTGTAAAAAATGGGATTTGAAGGATAGTGTTACATGCTTTTAAATACCTTTATGACATTGTTTAAACCTAAATGTTATTCTATGAATAAATTAATTGGCCTTTGCGCTATAGCAATGCTTATAGCCTGTACCCCGCCTGAAAAGAAAGTTTCTATGATGCCAGAAAATCTTCCTGATGCTCCTGTAGCAGAGAAAAAGGATTCTGTATTAACTATTCACGATCATACACGTGTAGATCCATATTTTTGGATGCGACTAACTGATGAGCAGAAGAATGCAGAGAAGCCTGATGAGCATACACAAAAAGTGTTAGATTATCTCAATGCCGAAAACGATTATACCAAAGCAGTAATGGTTAACACAGAGTCATTACAAAATAAGCTGTTTGAAGAGATAGTTGGCAGGATTAAAAAGGACGATGAATCGGTGCCATACTTCTCCAATGGTTATTGGTATTATTCAAAATTCGAAGAAGGTAAGGAGTACAGGATTCACTGTCGAAGAAAAGGTTCGATGGATGCTCCTGAAGAGATATTTTTCAATGAGAATGAACGAGCAAAGGATCAGGCGTATTATTCGCTTGGAAGTATGAGCGTTAGTCTGGATAATAAAATGCTGGCATTTGCTGAGGATTTTGTTAGCCGGCGAATTTACACCATTCGTTTTAAAAACCTTGAAACGGGTGAGGTTTTACCTGATGTTCTTACAAATGCACAAGCCGGAGGAGCCTGGGCTAATGATAACCTTACTTACTTCTATACTACTAAGAACGAGGTATCTTTACTTAGTGAGAAGATATGGCGCCATAAATTAGGATCGTCTACATCCAATGATGTTATGGTTTATCACGAGACCGATCCGTCGTTCTATATTGGTGTTTATAAAACCAAGTCGGATCAGTATATTGTAATTGATGAAAGTTCTACTTTGGTAAGCGACTACCATATATTAGATGCCAACAATCCAACAGGAGAATTTAAGCAGTTCACACCGCGCGGAGAGGAGCATGAATATTATATTGAGCACTTTAAAGATAAGTGGTTCGTAACAACTAATCATGAAGCAACTAACTTCCGATTGATGGAAACTCCGGTAGAGGCTACCGAAATGAGCAATTGGACTGAGGTAATTCCTCATCGTAAAGATGTGTTGCTTGACGAGATTGAGGTGTTTAAAGAGTTTTTGGTTGTAAGTGAACGTAAAGATGCGTTAACACATCTTCGTATTATTAATCAGAATACAAAAGAAGAGCATTACCTGGATTTTGGTGAGGAAGTATATGTTGCTTATATCTCGACTAATCCTGAGTTTAACACCAATCAGCTGCGCTTTGGTTATAGTTCAATGACCACGCCTACTTCTACCATCGATTATGATATGGTTGCTAAAACAAAAGATGTTAAGAAAGTTCAGGAAGTGGTTGGTGGTCACAATCCGGATGAATATGAAACTGAGCGACTATGGGCAACAGCCAGAGATGGAGTAAAAGTGCCAATGTCGGTTGTTTATAAGAAAGGTATTGAAAAAAATGGTCAGGCTCCTTTGTTATTATACGCATATGGCTCTTATGGGAGTACGGTTGATCCTTGGTTTAGCTCTACGCGTTTGAGTTTACTGGATCGGGGTTTTGTTTTTGTAATTGCACATATCCGCGGTAGCCAGGCTATGGGACGACAGTGGTATGATGATGGCAAAATGTTGAACAAGATCAACACCTTCAACGATTTTATTGACTGTAGCAAATACTTGATTGATAACAAATACACTTCGCCTGAACATTTGTATGCGATGGGAGGAAGCGCAGGTGGATTGTTAATGGGGGCAGTTGCTAACATGTCACCTGAATTATATAACGGAATGGTAGCTGCCGTACCTTTTGTTGATGTTGTATCAACCATGTTGGATGAAACCATTCCACTAACCACAAATGAATTTGATGAATGGGGTAATCCAAAAAACAAGGAATACTACGATTATATGCTTAGCTACTCACCATACGATAATGTGAAGGCTATGGATTATCCAAACCTGCTGATTACAACAGGTCTGTTTGATTCGCAAGTGCAGTATTGGGAGCCCGCAAAATGGTTGGCCAGGCTACGAGATAAAAAGACGGATAATAAGTTGTTAATTATGCATACCAATATGGAAGCGGGTCATGGAGGTGCTTCAGGGCGTTTCAAGCGTTATCATGAAACAGCAATGGAGTATGCCTTTATGATGATGTTGGAAGGCATTAATGAATAATCAACTTAATTGAATGTATATAGCAATTCCGCTTGAAATCAGTTTCAGGCGGAATTGTTTTTTAGAGGTTAATGGTTTTGCTATCAGAGATATGGGCAGGGTGAGTGTTTTGATGTATCGTGAATTTTTGGAAACAGTTGTTAAGGAGTGTTAATTTCTGGCATGCGGTTTGTTTTACCTGCTGTAACAATTTAAACGTTCCGGCCAGAATGATTGTCTAACTTTAATTTGATTGTCATGAAAACACTATCTATTATACAAGTCCTGCTTATTAGTTTTTTGATGTCCACACCCAATTGGATTAACGCTCAATCACGACGTCATCATAAGCATAGAGGAGAGAAAGGTGTTCGGGAAAGTAAAAGGTTGCACAGGCATAATCATCATGATAAAGACTATCATTATTCACGAAATGATCACTCAAAACACCATAAGCATTATCATCAGAAACATGTTAAGCACAATAACCGTCACCATTCGGGATGTAATGTGAATTACAGAAGGCATGAAAGGCATCATCACTATCAGCATCATCATTGTTACTCACATGATGTACATTCACGCAGATACTTCAGAAAACTGCCTTCTCGACATTATGTAAGCGTTCGATATGGGAATGATTCATATTACTATTGTGATGGTTTATTTTTCGCTTATCGACCAAACTATGGTTACTGGGAGGTAAATCTCGATTTGCCTATCGTGAAGTACAGACCTCGTCATTGCAATGTAAGGGTGGTTCGAGGCAGAGACTACATCTATAATGATGGTTGCTATTATTTACCTGATCGGAACGGTAGTTATATGGTTTGCAGAGTGTATTAAAGAGTATAAAAAAGGGAGCCATTCATTGGGCTCCCTGATAGTTTTCTATTGAAAATTCTTTATAATGAGCTTAAGTACTCCGTTACATTCTTTTCAACACGACCAACTACTTCAGACACATCAGCTTTTTCGAATTTATCACCTGTGATGCTTTCGTAAAGTTCGATGTAACGGTCTGAAACCTGGTTAACAAACTCGTCTGTCATCTCTGGTAAGGTATCTCCTTCGCGTCCCTGGAAATCATTCTCCATTAACCATTCACGAACAAATTCTTTTGACAGTTGCTTTTGGTTTTCACCTTTGTCAAAACGTTCCTGATAACCATCTGCATAGAAGTAACGTGATGAATCTGGTGTATGAATCTCGTCAATCAAGTAAATTTTACCATCCTTTTTACCAAACTCATATTTCGTATCTACCAAGATTAATCCCATTTCTTTGGCTATTTCGCTACCACGCTTAAATAACTCTAATGAGATACGTTCAAGCTCTTTGTATTCTTCTTCAGATACTAAACCTTGCTTAATGATCTCTTCACGAGTAATGTTTTCGTCGTGCGCACCTTGCTCAGCCTTGGTCGTAGGTGTCAGGATTGGCTCAGGAAAAGCCTGATGTTCCTTCATGCCATCAGGAATTGGTACACCACAAATGTCGCGACCACCATCTTTATACAGACGCCATGAGCTACCAGTTAAGTATCCGCGAACAATCATCTCAACAGGATAAGTTTCGCACATGTGTCCAACTGTTACGTTTGGATCGGGAGTGGCAATCTTCCAGTTAGGAACGATATCAGCTGTTGCCTCAAGAAACTTCGCAGCTATCTGGTTCAGAACTTGTCCCTTGTAAGGGATACCTTTAGGTAATACCACATCAAAAGCAGAGATACGGTCAGAAACCACCATTACCAGGTAGTCATCGTTGATATTGTAAACATCGCGTACTTTTCCTTTGTATACGCTTTTTTGTCCCGGAAAACTGTAATCCGTTTTAACAATTGCTTTACTCATAATTATTAGTTTATATCAATTATTTATTTCCTTTAGTTTCTGTTATTTATAGTTTATTAAAGATGGCTGACATGGATTATTTTTTGTCGTATGCTTCAACAATATCCTGAACTAATTTGTGTCTAACAATATCTTTTACCGTAAAGTTTATTCGTTTAATCCTTTTTATCCCGTCCAATATACTCATGGCTTGAACTAAACCTGATTGTTGCTTATTGGGTAGGTCAATTTGCGTAACGTCACCAGTAACAATAAACTTGGCGTATTCACCCATCCGGGTAAGAAACATCTTCATTTGATTGTTGGTGGTATTTTGAGCTTCATCCAGAATAACACAGGCATTGTTTAATGTTCTGCCTCGCATAAAGGCCAATGGCGCAATTTGTATCGTACCATTTTCCATAAACTCTTTCAGCTTTACAGCAGGAATCATGTCCTGAAGTGCATCGTAAAGTGGTTGTAAATATGGATCAATTTTATCTTTCATATCACCAGGTAAGAAACCTAGTTTTTCACCAGCCTCAACTGCCGGACGACTTAAGATTATCCGTCGAACCTGGCGGTTTTTTAATGCAGCAACAGCAAGCGCAATAGCCACATATGTTTTACCCGATCCTGCAGGTCCAACCGCAAAAAGCAAATCGTTTTTTTTGAATTCTTTAACCAGCTTATCCTGATTTTCTGTCCGGGCTTTGATTGGTTTACCATTAATTCCAAATAAAATAGCGTCACTATCACTACTTGCCTGGCTTAGGCGCTCACCAACCAATATCTCATTTAAAGATGTTTCGTTAAGAACGTTGTACTCGTTATAATGCTTGAGCAAAAGATTTACTTTTTCTTCAAAGTCAGCTACCTCTTCTGCATCACCAATTGCTTTCAGCCAGTTTCCTCTGGCAACAATGTTTAATTTTGGAAAATGATTTTTCAGCAATTCTAATTTGGTATTTTTTATTCCCAAAAACTCTACTAAATCAACAGATTCGAGGTAGATCAACTTTTCTATCATAAAGTGGTATAAATCCTTAATTTTGTATTCTACAAAGTAACAATATTTTTTGCATTTGAATAATGATAAAAGCCGTTTAAGTGAGGCTGATTATTCAAAAAAAATCCAGTTATATATTCAATAATTAATTATTTAAAACAGATATGAGCCAGCATCGACATGAATCAACATTATTAGTATTTAAAGAGCTTTTGGAAATTATGGATGAGCTTCGCGCGAAGTGTCCCTGGGATAAAGAGCAAACTAATGAGTCCCTAAGAACATTAACCATTGAGGAGACCTATGAGTTGGCCGATGCTATTATTAAGCAAGATGCTTCTTTGATCAGAAAGGAACTGGGAGATTTGCTTCTGCACATTGTTTTTTATGCAAAGATCGGCTCAGAAACTGATGATTTCTCAATGGAGGATGTTATTCGTTCATTGAACGAAAAGTTGATTTATCGTCATCCGCACATTTTTGGTGATATTGAAGCAAATGATGCTAAAACAGTTGAAGAAAACTGGGAGAAACTAAAGCTAAAGGAGAAAGGTGGTAATAAATCTGTTCTGGAAGGAGTGCCCTTGTCCTTACCGGCAATGGTAAAAGCCAACAGGATACAGGATAAAGCCAGGGGAGTTGGTTTCGATTGGGAACATAAAGAGCAGGTATGGGATAAAGTCAAAGAAGAGCTGGAAGAATTAAAGGCAGAGATTGAAGCTCATGATGAGGATCGTACTGAAGCCGAGTTTGGTGATTTGTTATTTTCAATAATCAATGCTGCCAGGTTATATGGGGTAAATCCTGAGAATGCATTGGAGAGGACCAACAGGAAATTTATAAAGCGCTTTAATTACCTTGAAGATAAAACACTGAAGGTTGGTAAAGACTTAAAACAGATGAGTTTATCTGAGATGGATGAAATTTGGGAAGAAGCGAAGAAGCTCTGATTTTGTTTTTTTGACGAATGACTAAGTCAAGATGAGGTAGTTAAACAAAATATTAGTGAAGTTTCTAAAGAAGATTTTTAGCTCTTAAATGGCTTGAATTATAATATTCAGTAAATTAGTGTATTATGTCATTTGACTTCATGGTGGATATATTCGAATACGATGTGTTAAGAGAAATTATATATAGGTGAACTTGAAGAGTAGTGTCACTCGTCACTAAAAACAATTCGTTTATCATCAAAAAGTAGCCATTCGTCAATGGAAAATAACTTGTGAGCTATTATGATGTAAACAGTTATTGAATTCACAATTCATTAGACACTCAAGAAACTGAAACGGACGGTTTCTTAACACCCAACACTATTCAACATCCTTTTACCTCTGCAGCGTAATTCCAACCCAAGAGAATCTGCAGAGGTTTTTTTATTTCCATAAGTAACGGTACATTTTTTATTTATCAATAGAAAATGCTTGTTCGTCAAAATATAAAAACGATTGATCGTTGAGAGAGTACAAGTAAGTGATTTGCATGAATAAAACACTCGTAACCGAAACGGACGGTTACATTCCTGCATTAATCAACATCCTTTCGCCTCTATAGCCATTCTAACCCAAGAGTAACTATGGAGGTTTTTTATGTCTTGCTATTTAGCTTTAGGTATGATACCATTTTATCTCCATTTCAATGAATATAGGCCATGCAGAATGAGAATGCATTAATTTTTGCCTGGGACTTTACCTTTTATTAAAAGAAATTCGTATGTTGCCATTCAAGATTAAATATAAACCAGCAAAGACATGCCATTAAGCAGTATACTTAAACATATTCAGGCTGACGAAAAATTGTGGAACGAAGCCATTAAACAATGTTCTTACTATAAGAGTGGGGAGGTGGTATATGAGCAGGATACCAATATGAAACACGCGTATTTTGTAAATAAAGGCTTATTAAAAATATACAGAATTGGTTCAAAAGGAGAGCAGCAAATTGTTCGCCTGATAAAAGAAGGCGATTTATTTGGCTTTCACTCATTATTGGGGGATGAGCCGGAAGTAACAGCTTGTGAGAGTTTAACGGATAGTGAAGTGTGCCTTATTCCGGGTGAAGCATTTAAAAAATCAATAAGCGAGAATAAAGAGCTGGCTGATTTACTGATTAAAAAGACCTGTGATGAATTAAAGAATTCCTATAACTCTCTGGTTGAGCTGTCGCAAAGAACTGTTCGGGGAAGATTGGCTAACTTACTGTTAAAGCTTCAAGACCTGTTTAAAACATCTGCCGATGAGGCCATTCCTTTGGTGATCTCCAGGTTGGATATGGCACGTTGGATTGGCACCTCCAAAGAATCGGTTAGTCGCTTAATTACCGAATTTAAAAACGATGACATTATACGCTTCGATCGTCGTGAATTGATTATTACCAATAAAGAGAAGTTGGAGCGAATAATCATGTTGTCATAGCTAAAGAATGGTTGGATTAACATGTTACTCATCGGACGACTAAATTGATTGATATCTATTAGTCGTCCGATGAGTATTTTAACCAGTTACTGATTAGTAGCTGTCTTTTTATTATTTCTTATTCAGCGGAAGTTCTACACCAAATCCTTTTTTCTTGTCTTCAAACTTAAGTAACAGGGCAAACACAAGCCCTAATAAACTAACTGCCGCAAACATCAATATAGTAGCGGTATAGTCCGATACCTCAGGATTACCTGGATTAGTAGCATCTAAAATAGCACCTGCAATAATCGGGAAGCCCCATAATCCCAGGTTTTGAATCGAGTACATTAAGCCATAAGCTGTTCCGATCTGGCTTTCATCAACCAGTTTAACCATACTTGGCCACATCGCTGCCGGTACAAGTGAGAAGGCTATACCCAATAATATGATTGGAGCCTGAGGCGGGAAAAAAGTCAATGCAAAAATCAGATGTACTGCTAATAGGGTTAATGCTCCAAAAATCATAGCTGTTGCACTTTTCCCCTTTCGATCGATCAGCCAGCCAAAGAAAGGTGTAAAAAACAAGGTGCCAAGTGGTAGAAGAGAGGTGAGTTTACCACTTTCGACTGATGTTAATCCGAATTTATCGGCAAAGAAGTCCGGGGCAAAAGCTAAAAACGGGAAAACGGCAGAATAAAAGGTGACACACAAAAGTGCTATATATAAGTAAGCCCGATTACCCAATAAGCCAGTAATATCTTTGATTGAAAAGGCTTTTGTTGGTTCAGAACTGCTTTTTTCAACATATAGCTGTTTGTCTAATTTAGCATCAAACAGCATATAAACGATAAAGGCCAGCAATCCTGTACATACAAGTATTGCGGCTAACCAAATGGCGCCGGTCAGGTTGGCGCCTTCATCGGCCACCCAGGGAGACAATTGCAAAGCAGCAAATGTACCAAGCCTTCCAAAGCCCACTTTTAAACCGAATGCCAGTGCCAGATCTTTCCCTTTAAACCATTTAACTAATATTTTACTGACAACTACAATACTGGTTTCGGCACCTAACCCAAAAAAGAAGCGACCTAATAACATCATTTTTAGTTCTGGGGAATAATTGGGAAGAAAAGAGCTCATAAAGCTATATCCAACTCCACCAGCTCCATAATAATCTGATGCACCATAGGCTGTTAATAAAGCGCCTATTGCCATAAAAAACACAAACATAAAACCTGTTCGTCGTATGCCCAATTTGTCAAGGATAACACCACCAATAACGGCCATTAATAAAAATGTGTTTGGGACTGAATAGAATGACACAAACAGGCCATAATCCTTATTTGTAAAATCAAATTCAGCCCTTAATAAATCTTTTAATGTAGAAAAGGCATCGTAGAAATAGTAGTTGACTGACAACACAAAGCCAACCAGTAACAGGATTCCCCAACGCATAGCAGGGGATTCGTTTAATGCTTTTTTAAAGTTGTTCATATTCAAGTGTATGTGTGTTATATTGTTTTAGCCAGCCAAAATAATCAAATAACTTAGTTTGTAACCTGACTTTTAAAAGGTATGGCCGATTCACCTAAGTTGATGTTGGTATTTTTTATACTCATGCTCAAAATTCGGAGTGAAAATTCCTTTCCCAATATTGCTATCAACTTCTTCTAATGTCCAGAATCGCACTTCATCAACTTCGTCTTTATCAAAATCAAAAGGCCCCTTATGGTTCGTCAAAAAGCAAAAAACCAATTCTTTTTCAACATCACTTTCCCATGTGTATTGTCCCAAAGGGCTAACTTGAAAAGCTTTGAGTCCGATCTCTTCTGCTGTCTCTCTTTGCAAGGCCGTTTCGATGTTTTCACCAGCTGCCACATGACCACCAACGGCTGTGTCCCATTTACTCGGTTGAATTAATTTATGCGAAGGGCGTTTTTGTAGTAGTATTTTCCTTTGATGAACAACATGTAGGTGTACTACAGGATGCATCAGGAAGGATCTGTTATGGACAACTGAACGTGGAGCTGAGCCTGTTATCTTACCTGATTCATCAACCAGGGGTAACCATTCTTCTTGCTGATAACGGGCATTTTGCTGACGTTTAACAAGCCATTCATAAGCCATATAAACCCCCATGATTAAAAATAGTCCGGCACTTCCCAGGAACTTCCAAAGTGAATCATTGCTTAAGAAAGAAGATGCGATAGTAGCCAACGAATAAACCAGCAAGAGCCAGAATATGCGCTTCATACTTTGCTGCATCATCCAAATATGATAGGTGTTCATGTCGATGCTTTTCATATAGCGTCGTGTCATTTGTAACATCAGGTTGTGTCGCGAAAACGCTGAAAAGCCAATCAGTCCGGTCATCATCAGGCTTATAATGCCAGGCTTGAGTTTAAAAAACAAATCATTATCCAGGGCAATAGAAATAACCCCCAGAGCAACAATTAATCCAACATCAAATAAGACAAAACGCTCAATTTTCCTCTCTTTAATATATCCATAAACTAATTCAATAATACCAATGGCAATGGCCGTAATCAGGCCGTATATTGTTCCCCAGATTTCGTCAACAACAATGAAAACAATTATTGGCAAAAAGCCGGGAAGCAAGCGTTTAATCAGTTGTATTTTATCCATAATGCACAAGTGAACTGCGAAGATAAAAAACTTTGGAAATGTCTTACGCCACGATCGACAGCTAGTAAGCGGTGATCGTGAGTTTGATATTTACTCACAAACGCCATCGCTCTAAACCTTTTTATTACTTTTGCGTACTGTTATTGCAAACATTACTTATGGACGGTTACACTATTCAATTACTGGTGCCTTTCGCATCGTTTTTATCATTTATGATGGTTTTTTTGTCGATACCCACCATACTAAGGGTAGCACATTCCAAGAACCTATTTGATGAACCCAACAAACGCAGTGTACACCGTATGCGTATTCCAACCTTGGGAGGATTGGCTATATTCATAGGCTTTTTGTTCACATATTCTCTTTTTGTTGATTGGTTTAAATTCATAGAAATACCCTTTTTAATTCCTGCTTTACTGATCATTTTTGGTATTGGAATTAAGGATGATATATTGGTGACAGCACCAATGGTTAAGCTTGGTGGACAGTTAATAGCGGTGATAATAATTGTAGGACTGGGCGGATTGCAAATAACAGATTTTCATGGTTTTTTTGGTCTGCAACCTGATCCTTTTTGGGGAACCATATTAACCATTGTTGGAATGGTATTTATCATCAACGGCTTTAACCTGATAGATGGAATTGACGGATTAGCGGCTATAACAGGCATTGTGACCATGTTATCATTCTCAACCTGGTATTTTATCAACGAAGATTATCACATTCCAACACTTGCAGCTGCACTGGTTGGTGGATTGCTGGCGTTTGCCTATTACAATATTTTTTCAAAGCGTCAGAAAATATTTATGGGTGATACCGGCTCATTAATTCTTGGTTTTTTAGTGGCTGTGGTAGCAGTACATTTTAGTGAGTTTAACCGACCTGATAACCAGTATAAGCTTTTGAATACGATGAACAGTGCACCGGCAGTAGCAATGGCAATCTTGATTGTACCAATTATTGATACTCTGAGAGTGTTTATGTTACGTGTGTCGCAGGGGAATTCGCCGTTTATGGCAGATAAAAACCATATTCACCACCGTATGCTGGCCTTAGGTTTTTCGCATTTGCAGATAAGTCTGATCATTGGAGCAATTAATATCGCCTTTGTAATACTGGCATTCTCTTTACGAAATCTGGGTATGCTTAAATTGAGTATATTGGTGTTGTCACTTGGTTTTATGGTTGCCTATATTCCTTCAATTGCTCTTTATTATAAGCGCCGCCATTTTATTCGTCGTCTCCGTAGTATTCGGAAAAATAAGGAAGCAGTTTAATTGAGGTTAAAGCTATTTGATCTTTATAAAATAGACTTGCGTGCCATTAGAATCTAAGGTAATTGAATTATCTTTTCCGAGATGAGTACTTTAAACATCTGACCTGCTAAGATGTTATATATTCTAATGATTCTGGATTAAATATTAACAATTTGTAATGAAAAAACAATCAGATATAGGATTGATCGGTTTAGCAGTGATGGGTGAAAACCTGGTGTTAAATATGGAAAGTAAAGGTTATCAGGTTTCTGTATATAACCGTTCAACAGAAAAGGTAGACAACTTTGTTAATGCACGTGGTAAGGATAAAAATATAGTCGGAACCTATTCACTTGAAGAATTGGTTACGTCATTGGAGCGTCCTCGCAAGGTGATGATGATGATAAAAGCTGGTCCGGCTGTAGATGCTACAATAGAGGCTTTACTACCACATTTGGAGCAAGGAGATATTATTATTGACGGCGGAAACACACATTACCCAGATACTGATAGAAGGGTAAAATTGGTTGAAGGAAAGGGTGTCTATTATATTGGTGCCGGTGTATCAGGAGGTGAGGAAGGCGCATTGTTAGGACCTTCTATTATGCCGGGTGGTTCCAAAGCAGCGTGGCCAGCAGTAAAACCTATTTTTCAGTCTATAGCGGCCAAGGTAGAAGATGGTTCACCTTGCTGTGATTGGGTGGGTGAGAATGGTGCCGGACATTTTGTGAAGATGGTGCATAATGGTATTGAATATGGTGATATGCAACTGATAACAGAGGCTTACCATATAATGAAAGATATGTTAGGAATGTCAGCTGATGAAATGCACGAAGTGTTTAAAGAATGGAATGAGCAGGAGCTGGATTCTTATCTGATTGAAATCACCCGTGATATCATGGCTTTCAGGGATGAAGATGGAGAGCCACTGGTTGAGAAAATACTTGATAAAGCAGGTCAGAAAGGTACAGGTAAATGGACGGGTATAACCGCATTGGATCTGGGTGTTCCATTGACTTTGATTGGTGAGGCCGTTTTCTCACGCTGCCTGTCTGCAATAAAGGATGAGCGTGTTGATGCATCGAAACTTTTAACAGGACCAATGCCTGTTTTTGATGGTGATAAGCAAACATTTATAAGCGCAATAATGGATGCTTTATATGCATCTAAAATAGTGTCTTACGCACAGGGTTATGCCTTAATGAGAGCTGCAGCAGACGAAAATGACTGGAGCCTGAATTATGGAGGTATTGCACTGATGTGGCGAGGCGGTTGTATCATCCGTTCGGCATTTTTAGGCAAGATTAAAGAAGCATTTGATAATCAGCCAGGATTGTCCAATCTATTGCTTGATCCTTATTTTAAAGCAGCAATTGATAAAGCGCAGGCAGGATGGAGAAAAGTTGTTGCTACTGCAGTGATGAATGGTATTCCAACACCGGCCTTCTCTACAGCCTTAAGTTATTACGACGGATATAGAAGTGAAAAACTACCGGCTAATTTGTTGCAAGCCCAGCGTGATTATTTTGGAGCGCATACTTATGAGCGGGTTGATAAGCCACGAGGTGAATTTTTCCATACCAACTGGACGGGGAGAGGTGGTGATACTGCCAGTACTACCTACAATGTTTAGAATGAAGTTAAGGAGTCTTTTATAATTAAGGATCGCATCTTTATTTACATGATAGGAATAAAGATGCGATCCTTAATGCAATATGAAATTAGCTATTTCTTTTTTTAGTTTTCAGGCCAGATTGGCATTTCGGCCTCATCGTCCCAAAACGGACCCCATTGAATCTCTGTAAGAATATCATGATCAAAAAACAGATTGAGGCTAAAATCAGGATTGGCAGCTAATGTTTGGTTGGGAACTCCATCGGTAGATAAGTCTTCCAGGTCAAACTCCCCAAGATTAAATACTTCCATTTGTTCCATCACCTCACCCTGACTAAGACCAATAAGGTCAAGCCCTTCAAACATAACTTCAGGCGATGCTGTTGTGATAGAGGTCAGTTTCCAATTACAGTCTTCTTCAAAGGACAATGACAGATGCAACTCATCGAAATGCCAGGCCTCCATTGCTCCTGATTCCTTATCGCCATCCATGCCTTCTACTTCGCTAGGTTCACCCAGTAAATCCAATATTTGCTGACGCGTTAACCCGAATGTTATTTTACCGAGTCCCTGTCCTAAGGTGATGTCTTTCATTGTGTTGTGTAATGATTGTTGTGTAATGAGCTACAAAAGTAATTATTTTAAAAATGTTTAACCCGCCTGTTGGCCTTTTTTAATGATTGAATCTTTTTATTGCTCAATCGCTTCTCTATTGATGCTTTTGTGCGCTTGGTGCGTATACGTTTCTTAATGGGTCTTAATGCGTTGTGAAGAAGGTCGTGTATCTGATTAATGGCAGCCAGCTTGTTTTGTAATTGCGAGCGACTGTGTTGATTGCTTACAATTAATTCATTGTTCGCGGTTAATCGTCCTTTTAAGCGTTGAATTAAAAGTTCTTTCTCAGCGTCGCTTAATATTTTGGATTGACTGATGTTAAAGCGGACAGTAACATTGGTATTCAATTTATTAACATTTTGTCCGCCTGGCCCGCTGCTTCTGCTTGCCGAAATAACCAGTTCTTTTATAAAACGACTATTTGCATTTCCGGTAATCATCCTTAACTTTTGCGTATAAAGTTATCTAAATATCAGTGAGAACACGGTATTTTACTTTATTTTGTAAGTCTAATACATTGAAATGAGAAAAGCTTTATTCTTAGTCATATTATCCCTGATAACTCTTTTTAAAGTTAGCTCACAAGAGTTTACCGGTGTTCATTCAAGCCCCTATTTGCCGTTTATTGGATTGACAAATCAACCGGCTGAATTAACACGGCATAACGCCAAATGGAACATTAACATGTTAACTGGTCAGGTTGGTTTATTACGTGATGTTAGTCTGGTGTCTGGTGATTTTTGGGACATTGTTTCCAGGGCAGGAATGGGGGATTTGAAGTTCTTTTTAGCCTCGGAAGAATCTTTATTGTATATACAAGGTCGGTTAATTATTCCATCTATTACTTATAAACTTAATGATAAACACTCTTTTGGATTAACCATAAGCGTTAGAGCAGATGGGATCTATAATTCTTCAAATGATGATTTACTAAAGATTTTTAAAGGTATTGAGAATCCTGAATATTTCGAGGACATCCATAACGAGTATTTTCGATCATTAATCAATAGCTGGACTGAATATGGCTTTGCATGGTCAACAACAATTGCTAAAACAGACAACCACTGGCTGACGGGAGGTGCTGTATTAAAAGTTTTAAAGGGTTTGGGAGCCGGATATCTTGAGATGGATGATATCGATGTGTTGTTTGACGAAGATCATATTGCACGCTTTGATATGCGCATGTCGTATGGCTTTAATGAAGGATTGGGTAAAACAATTGACGGGGGTGATATTCTTGAACAATCGGGAGATTTTGGAGTAGGATTAGATCTTGGCCTGAGTTATTCATATTTACCGGATCATATGATGGGAATTGAAGGTTTTCCATATCGCTATAAGCTTGGCTTTGTCATCAATGATCTTGGTCGTATTAATCATAGAAAAACAAAAAATCAGGCTTCATATATAGTACAAATGGAGGACGTGCCATATAGTCGTTTTAGTGGTATTGAAACCATAGAAGCCTTGAAAGATTCGATTGAAAAATCGATTGATTTCCAGGAAATAAAAGGAGGTAGTTTTAAAACAAACCTGCCCATGTCAATTGCTGCCAGTATGGATTATTGTATCAAACCTAATTGGTTTGTAAACTCCACATTAGTATTGCGACCCAACTATTATAATTCTTTGGTTAACCTGATAAGCAGAACAGTGTGGCGTGCCAATGTTACAGGACGTTACGAAAATAAGAAATGGGGTGTTTATGTACCCATATCTTATTCATCGACTCTAAAATGGGATATGGGTTTATCGGCACGTTATGGTAATTTCTTTATTGGATCAACCACTGTTTTGGGTAATTTAGTATCGAAGAGCAATAATCGACAACTCATCTATTTGGGTATGTCCATCCCAATTGGCTCATTGGATGAATAGGTTTCTGATAGCATCAGCCATGGTGGAGTCGGAGGCGTATAGTATCCCTTTATGATTCATAAATGTTGATTCCTGGCGGTTTAAGTCCAATTTGTCACCATCGTAACTTTGTGCACATGCACTTATCTCGTTATAAATGCAGGCTGATGCGGCATAATCCCATAAGCTGCCACCACCTTCTTGTTTTTTGGGGAACTTAAAATAAAGGGCCGGATGGTTCTCCAAAACCCACATGGCATTCATCGCCGCACCTCCATGGCTGATTATTTCAAGCTTATCTTTAGAAAAAACATTCAACTTATTCAGTATTTCCTTGTAGATGGATTCGCTTAAAAAGCTACGGTCACAAACCAGCGTCAGGCATTGTTTAGGCTTTGGTACCTGCCATTTTTGATTGTTTTTGTATGCTCCTGCTCCTTTAATTGCGTGATAAAGTGTTGAATCTACGGGGTTATAAATAACACCAACCTGCGGATTTCCGGCTTTATCAACTAAAGCAATGGATACAGAGTAACCATCTGTCTGTTCAATAAACGGTAAAGTGCCATCCAAAGGATCAATGCACCAAAAGTAGTCTTTCACAAAGCGACTTCTGTCATCTGTTGTTTCTTCGCTCAACAGGGCCAGATCATATTTCTCGATGGAAGGAGACAGATGCTCCAATATCAGCTTATCGCAAGCCAGATCAACCTCTGTAAAAACCTGTGAAGCCAGACTATCACCACCTGTCTTGGTATTCACAGTTAGTTGCTCCCGACTACGATCTGCTATTAACTGACCTGCTTTCTTAGCGGCTTCTATGGCAATGTGGCAAAGTTCTTCTAGTTGATGACTATTTAGCTTCATAAATTCTATCTATTTAAGTTTTCGACTACTTCGCGAGCCAATCGTTCGCTATAGCTGTTTATTTTCCAATGGTCGGGACTCCAGCCTTTTAAGAAACGGTGAAAATCCGTCCACGCAACCGGGTAAAGTTCCCGCCATTCTTTTTCCAGTTCATCAAAATTAAGCTCAGAATGTTTCGCATTAACCGCTTGTTTCAGTTCCTTAAAATAAAAATCAAGAATCTGTGACCCCATGGCTTCACAATTCTCTTCATAAAGACAACTGCCAACAAAATAGGCGACATCTTTCATTCCGCAACCGCCGCCAACGTATTGAAAATCGACAGCAGCAACATTTTGCCCATTATCCGAAAAACAGAAATTAGCCAGTTTGGCATCCCCATGCACCAGCGTCTGGTATTGGCCTTTCCTCAATAGTTGATCAATGGCAGGAGCTGCTTGTTTGAGCTCCTTATCATCCATTATTTTCAACTCATCAGGACGAGTATCAAGGTGCCAATATGTGCCAACATCCCACAACTTGTCCGGGCCTTGGTTTAGAAAGGTTGCATGAAAATAAGCCAGCCATTTTAAACAGGTTTGAATTTCTTTCCAACTTACAGAAGATAAACGGTTCGGGAAACCCGAAACATCAAGATCTTCCATTACCATAATGACTTCTTCGCCATGATGCTCTAAAGCCAGGCAATGAGGGGTGCGACAATTATCATCGCACTGTTGATTCCAGAACTCATACCATGCGGTTTCTACCTTATATGATTTTAGCTTTCGCTGATGAGAAAAATCCGTATTCCATCCTCGTGGGTGATTACTTGAATCAGGTAACTTCACATGCTTCACCACAACAGAAGGTAATTCACCTCCCTTTAAGCTCACTCTTAATATTTTACCATAGCCACTCCATAAATTCTGAATGGTCTCTGTTCCACATATTTCATTGGCGCCTGTGGTTTTAAGCACGATGTTTTGCAAATACTGATTCATCAATTTGAACATTCAAATGAGGCGCAAAGATAATAATAACCTTTATTCAGAATGTATAGAAAGAGTTGAGGAAAGCATACTATTAGAAAACTAATAAATGAGACCAAAGTCAAAATAATTGTAAGTATCGGGAGTCCAGCACTCATTGTCAATGTTTGTATAATTATAGTCCTGGCGAACTATGCTAATATGTATAGTCTTTGCAGGACTGACAAGAACTTAAATAATTGGCCTGAAAGGCCTATACATAATAGAGCAGAGTGAAACCCTACTGTACATGAGAGAAATGATGATAAAGCACTGAAAGTGCGATACATTACGTATCTATTTCAACTAATTTTCTTTAGTTATTAAAGTAGAGTTCGTGTAAGAAGGTGGATAAATACTAAACAAAATTGTCTATTTTAGACAGTATCATCTAAAAACCACACATATGCCCTTAAAGTATAAACTCGTTAAAAGTAATCTTAAGTCTAAGGAGGATATCTATGTCGCCAAGCCTGTATCGCGTGATAAAGTAACACAAGACGATTTGATTGAACGGATGATTGGCCGGGGGTCGGGTATTACTAAAGCCGAAGCCTTGGCCAACCTGGAGGCCTACCATCAGGTATTATGCGAGGCCGTTCAGAATGGCGAAATGGTGGTAACCGAGATGTTTAGTATTCAATCGTCCATCACTGGCAGATTCAATAACTTTAACAGTAGTTTCACACCAGAACTAAATGAAGTAAAAATACGATTACAGCCAGGCAGGCGTTTGCAGAATGTGGCGTTAAAAATTGATCTTCAAAAGAAAAATAACCATCCGATAAATCCGGTTATTCATTCGATTAGAGATAGGTATAATAAGCACCATGCTATGAAGGATAAAGCAGGTGGTTTCATAATTATTAAAGGAGAGCGCCTTAAAATTAATGTGGAGGATGAGCAGCAAGGCCTTTTCTTTATAAGCAACGAAACACAACAGGAGTATAAAGTGACGAATCTTATTAATAACAAACCTTCGGAGTTAATGCTGCTGATTCCGGAAATACCAGAAGGAGAATATATGATAGAACTGAGGGTGGTATTTCGAAACAGTAAGATGCTGCGCAAGGTACAACACGGTTCAGGTTTTGTTATCCACTAAGGATATGATGTTGTCGTTAGTTAACGACAATAGTGGTCGTCAGTAAGCGATAAATGTAGTCGTTAGTTAACGACAGATGCATATCACATGAATGACCGGATATAAGATAAATAGGGGTATAAAGTTGATAGAAGACGCGCGTGAGGACACGCGCGGTAGTGGAGTCAGGTGTACTAGATAGGACTTGATCTGACATTGAACTGTTAGTTAGACCGTTTCATTTTCAAGTCAGGTTATCAAATGTTACAAATTATTAGTTCTCTTTTACTATTCCTTGATTTTCGGACACTCTTATTTGTGTAATTTGATCAAATTATACCATACTTATCCGATGAATATGAACGAGATGTCAATATTCATTGGATAAGTAACACAGTTTGTTTTACTCCAGCATTGCCTTTAGCACTTTATAATCTGTTTTGCCAGTGCCGAGTACAGGTATTTCATCAACAGATATTGCTTCTCTCAGTTTGGCAATGGGAGCTACACCATTCTTAATCAGGTATTCATTGGCTTCATTCAGGTCAATTTGTTGAGTAGTGAAAAGTGCTATACGAGGTGGATTAGTCTTATCTGTTCCTTCTACAGCTAACACTTGCTCTTCATCACTACCATATTTTTCCAATAGAATTTTCTCAATAAATGGCAGGCTGATCATTTCACCGGCAATTTTAATAAACCGTTTTAAACGACCGGTGATGAATAAGTAACCTTCATCGTCCATATAGCCTAAATCACCCGTTTTGTAATAGGTTTGTCCTTCTATGGTCTCAAAAGGTTGTAGTTCCGGTTGATTAAGGTAACCGTCGAAGATATTAGGTCCACTAACGTAAATCATACCTGTCTGGCCATTTTCAACCACTTGTTGTGTATCCAGATCGATAATTCTGACATCAATGCCAGGTAAAAATTGCCCTACACTGTTGAGTTTTTGTTTAGACTGAGGATTTATGGTGAGAACAGGTGCGCATTCTGTAATACCATATCCTTCCAGTATTTGCCCATTGTCAGTAACCGATTCAAATTGCTCTTTTAATACAGGCGGCATGGCTTCGGCGCCGGAAATGGCATATTTAACAGACTTAAAAGCATAACTTGCAGTGGAACCTTCAGCCAGGAGTAGCTTAAGAAAGCCTGGTGTTCCAACCAGTACATTCGCCTTAATGTGTTTCAGTATTCGCAATACTTCCCGTGAATCAGTCGGGTTAGGTGTGAAACCTACTTTCACAGCCGTCAGCAAAGGCATAATGTTTAAAACAGTGAAGCCAAAGCTGTGGAATGGCGGCAGAAATGAAAGAAAAGTATGATTATTATCCACCTCAATCGCTTTAAAGGCAGCAGCCAGATTGTTCACAATATTCTTATGCGACAGAGGTACTGCTTTGGGCAGTGCTTCGCTACCCGATGTAAAAAGAATAACAGCTGTATCCGGCGTTTTCTTTGTGTCGATCAGAAGACGTGGAAATTTGGATTTTAATGCGCCCTTTAGTTTCGTAGCGATTGATATTTGCGGTACTTTTTTCTCGAGAAGAATAATTTTTCCTTTTATCTCATCAGACAGTTGTTCTTCAATTTTTTCTACAAATGCACCTGCGGATAAGATGGTTTTCACACCGGCTGTTTCAATACAATGTAGCAACACTTTTTTGCCAACTGTCCAGTTAAGCATAACAGGTACCTTACCGGCCAGATAACAAGCTGCAATAAGCAGCGTGGTGCTTTGTAAAGCCGGTAACATAATGCCAATGTGTTCTTCTTTAAAGTCCTTTTTAATGAGTTCGGAAACCACACAGGCTTTTAAAAAGAAATCTTTACGCGATGTGGAACCCAGCATTGCATCGTAACAGAAAGGATCGTTGCCATTTTTCGTAAATGCATCAACCAGTTGCTCAAGAATAGTTCCTTTATCGCTTACGGTGAGCCGCTTGATATCACTTAATGGTTGATGAAGAGTAGAAGGTTTAAGATCGGTATCACTCTTAAACTGTCCCAAGGCCACCAAGCATAGATCATGAATCGTTTTAATTTCATTGATCTGTGGTGCTGAGAATGTAGTAAATTGATTCTCCACCTCAGAAATGATTTCCACAATATTTAAAGAATCGGCCCCTAAGTCCAGTTGCAGGAAGCTTTCTTCTTTGATGATTTCCTTATCAATTTCCAAAATACCGGCCACGCAGCCTTTCACCTTTTCTACTACATGAGGTGGAATACTTTGTGTGACTGAGCTAGATTTTGATTTTAAAGCTTTGTCAGATCCAACTATATTGTCGGGTAACTCCCGCTTTAATCGCGGAGCTAAAAAATGATACTTAATAAACGAAGCAGCTTCTTCACCATTTACGTTGTAAACCTGCTCCAGGTAGCGATTGAATTCAGCTTTACCTTTTGAACTGTGCTCTTTGGCTTCTTTGGTGATATTGACTAGTTCAAGTGTTATACGTCTTTTGGGTAGAAAAAAGAAGAGGTTGGCAAACACTAATCCTATGGATTTAAGTAAAGTCGGGAAGAAAGATGGTGATTGACCTATCCAGGCTTTTGACCAGCGACTGCCCCATAAGCCCGATATACGAACAGCGATAATTTCTGAATGTTCAGGTGCATTCAATACAGTCAGTTGAGCACTTTGCTTGTTGATAATCCGCTCGTACCCTTGGGCAGCAATCTGACCTCCAGGATAGAGAACAATGTTTTTATTCATCTCCAACCCTTTGTCCACCGAACTCACAATTTGTTGCAGCACATTGGTATTGCGGCTGCCACCTTCTATATCGCTGACCCGTACAGCTCCCCATGCTTTAAACAGGTTTTTAGCAACTGGTATATCGAAGTAGGAGGCCAGCATCACTGGCACAGCAGAAGTATATTTATATAAATAAGCAAACAAAATAATCGGATCCATAATAGCCTGATGGTTGGGCAAAATAAGTTTGGCATTACTGTTTTTCAGTACCTCATGCCCTTTCACCTGGACACGGTAACGTGCACTTAGTATAAAGCGTAAAATGGCAAACAGAAATTTGGCAATACCGATTATTATAGGATGATGTTGTTTCATGTGAATGGATTAATTAGTCTGTAGTTAGTGGTCAGTAGTTCTCATCTCTTTCCTCTTTTCTCTCAATTCCTCCCTCTCGCTCCAGGTATCTTCAGCCAGGCAATAATGGTTATAGCTAAAGTAATGGCAGCAACAGCTCCAAATACCATCAGGGAATCAGCAACCTTTTCAACCACTCCAAAAATACCGGCTGATAGCAATATAAAAGTGAATAACATTAAGTTGTTATACGCCAGTATCAGACCCAGTTTTCTACCATGCACGCGATCCTGAATAAAAGCATTCAATGGTATTTTAAATACACCAGCAAAAAAGGCGGTCAATACAATCAATACAGTAAAGAGCACTGTTGGCGGGTTCAGTATAAAAATAAGTGATACACATATTAGCATGCCGATTCCACCAATCGGAACCAGGTACATCTTAACTTTTTTATTGGAGATCACTCCGGTAAGGTAGCATCCCGCACCAATGCCAATGGCAACCAGTGCCATAATGGTGCTGGAAATGGAATCGGAAAGTAATAAGGTGTTCCGGCAATGATAGACAACATTTAATTGCAGTAGTGAACCAATGGCCCAGAAAGTGGCTAGTCCAAAAATTACTGCGTTAAGACCTTTTATTTGTTGACTCCATTTATAGGAACGGATAAGGAATATAAACGGGTTTAAGGTGGTTTCATCTTCATCATCAGGAACGGTCTCCATGGGCGATATCTTAAGACTGAATAACCATCCAAGTACAGCCAGCAATACTAAAGCTGCACAAAGAATTAATGTACGATAGCCCGTCATGGACTCAATCAGGCTGATATCAGATGTGATACCTGCAACATAAGTACCAATCAGCACCCCCATAAACGTTAGCATTTCCATAGCGCCGGTTCCAAAAGGAATTCCTTCTTTACCTCCAATATCGCGAATAATACCATATTTGGCCGGTGAAAAAAGACAGCTTTGCAAGCCCATCAGAAAGATGGCAAACATAGTGATAACAACACTTTGCATGATAAAACCAACAGATGCAATAATCATGATGGGAATTTCATATAGCTTGGCGCGCTGAATAATTCTGGCTTTTGAATGGTCACGGGCCAGTTTACCGGCTATTGGCGAAAAGAAAATATAAGGTAGTACAAAAGCAGCCTGTGCAATCATCAAAACCATTGATTCATGCTCTTTCATTAACCAGGTGGTTGAAATATAAAATACTAAATACTTCAGGTAGTTATCGTTTAAAACCCCCAGGAAGTTGGTAATGAATAGCGGCAGCCATTTGGTGTTTCTTGTTTTGCTCATAATTCAGGTTTATTTATCGAACCAAACCTTTTTGGTTTTAGTCAAATGCAAATATATAGGTTGTAGTAGTTAGTGCAAAGTAGAGAGTAGTGAGTAGTCAGTACAAATACTCACTACTCATTACTCAATTCTCATCGCTTACTTCTCATCAGACTCCCTGACTAGCGGACTTTGAACTGTTTCCTTATCTAACCAATACTTATTGATTCGTGCAATAGCGAGCGTTAGTAATCCAATGATGGATAAAAAGATCATTTTACTGATATTGGCATCGCCGGAAAGATCCCAGAAGAACACTTTTATAGCCGTTAATATCAGCACGACAGACCCCATTATTCTGAATGCAATTGCTTTGGTGTGAGCACCCCAAATAAAAATAAGCAAGGCGTACACAATGTATGAGATGGAGATGGCTAATGAACGACTGATAAAATCAATATCATAGGCAACCCACAGATTCTTGATCTGAACAGTAAATAAACCTGCTACAATAACGTTGGCAACAATGGCGATAAAAGTACTCAGGCTGTTATTATTACTTTGTTCCTTTTTTGATGTGTAAAAGCCGAACGCCGCCAGAGCCATCCATGTTAAAGCGCCTGCATTAAGGAATGGCAGGTATTTAATGCCAAATAACTCAAGCCATTGAACATCCCATGCAACCGTGAACCAATAAATAATCAGCATCATCCAGGCAGCGTAACTAATATAAATCAATTCATGGGTCTTGGTGAAACGACCAATAGAATAAGTGCTGACTACCACTAATAGCCAAAGAAGAGTTGTAACCACATACTCCAGGCCATAAATATTCATCGGCTGAATATTAGCTGCCGAGATGGTAAATAATACTAATCCAAGACATACATAAATAATAGATGGAAAGGCTTTTTTATCCGACAGGTAATAAATAAATATCGCTGCTGTCATAAATGCAGTTCCAACAATTAACAACGGTATGGTAAAAGTAATTTCGAAGCTGCCAAGAATGTATATTGACCAGAATATAAACAACATGGCATTGATTAAACTTAAGTACAGGTTCCACCCTGTAAACAGATCTTTTTCGCGATGCGAGGCATAAATAATGCCACCCATATAGGTTGCAAACAAAGAGGCTGCATAAAAGAACGGACGTTCCCATGTTTCAGGATCGAAATAGATAAAATACGTTGCATAAATGAGCACGGTAATACCAAAGGTCATGGCCCGAAGTTCTGTCCAGCGCTTGGAGATGCTCACGTATAGAGCACCAACATTAAGAATCAGTACATAGGCAAATAACAACAGGTCGTGATGTGCTTCTGCTTTCATAAAGATAGGAGAGAGCAAACCACCCATAATACTGATAAAGATAAGAGCCCGCAAGTTATAGCGGTAACTTAAAAAGGTGGTTAAGGCCGTTAAACTAAGCACCGAGATAAAAGTGATGTTGTAAGGCCAGTTGAGGCTGTCGCTAAATGCCACATACGAGAAAGTAGCATAAATAACACTCATGCCGGTACCAGCCAGCATCTGGCAGGTATTCAAACTGTTTTTGCGGTAATAACTGTAACCGGCAAAGAGGAGCGTAACACCGATAGCAAAGCCCGACAGGACTCTCAGTTCGGCAGGAAACCAATCGTTTTCAAACGCTATTTTCAGAAAATAGGTGAAGGATGAAAACAAAAACAGGATACCTAATGTGGTTATCCAATGTTTCTTAATTAAATCAATCATGTTCATCAAATTTGGGTTATACTTTGTGATAATTGACGGTGTAAACTTACGATGGTAAACCAGGTGAATACAAACCATAATATCTCAATAGAGGACTTTTGAAAATGAATTATATATGCATTATCCTTTATTTATTAGTAGTTTTGATGTGTTATAACAGACTTTTAAAAAGCGCTTATGGATGCATTGGTGAAGATTATTCAGACCTTATCAAAATCGGATGCAACAGAATTTACGTCGTTTATCAATCGTTTAAAGAAAAAAGATAAACGGAAGGATCTGGAGTTATTTGGGATTCTCTATAAAGAAGGTGAACAGGATCAGAAAATCATCGTGCAAAAACTTTATCCTGACAATAACCAGGTGGCATATCATGCTTTGCGCAAAAAGTTGTTGAAGCATCTGACTGATTTTATCTACTTCAAACAACTGCGCGAAGATGTAACAGCCGAAACACAGGTGTCGGCTTTTATTGGTCTGGCGCGCTATTTAAAAGAATTTGAGATTATTCATCTGGCCTGGAAATATCTTAAGAAAGCAGAGCAGATGGCGGTTAACTTTGAGCTGTTTGCCATGGCAAACCAAATTGCGCGATTACAATTGGAGATGCCCCTGGATGAGTTGAAGCAGGATATTACAGATGTTTTGGCAAAGAAGAAAAAATACCTGCAACTGGCCATTGAAGATGATAAAGTTGATACGGCCTATAAGGTTATCCAATACCACTTGCAGCATTCTAAAACAAAGCTGGATGGGCCAGATATGCGGCAGATCATCGAGCATACTTTAGCAGAGTTTGATTTGCAAGTAGCGATTTCTTACCGTCCTTCGATGGTTTATCGGTTAATGTCTATCGCCCGAAGTGCTGCCAAATCTGCCAAAGATTATTATGGTTTCGAGCCAGTATTACTTCATTACTATAAAAGTATGAATACCGGCGAGCAAAGTTCCGGTAATGACAAGGTGTATGTAGCTCGTTTGCAATACATGATTGCTCATACCTTATTTCGGAATAAAAAATTTAAACAGGCATTGGAATATATCTATGTGTTAAGGGAGCAGTTACGTGTTATATCACGTGCTGAGTACACCAAGTTGTTGCCCCGTTTTACTCAATTGTATTGTGCTTTACGATTTTTTACGGGACATATTGATGAGGCCATTCGTATGGTGGACGCCACATTTATGCAAAAGTTGAGGTTGCGGCCCGATGAGGTGCTTAATCTGAAACTGAATAAAGCGATATACCATTTCTATAACGAAGACTATAAGGTAGCACTTAGGGAGTTGATGAGTATTGAGCATAGCAATCAGTGGTGTGCTAAAATTGCAGGAGTTGAGTGGGTTGTGAAGAAGGATATTTTAGAGGTTTTTATACAATTTGAGTTGGATAGGTTAGATATTGCTTCCAATAAAATAAGAGCCTTATTGCGGCAAAAGCACTTGTTTGAAAGCCTGCCGCAATTGGAGCGCGTAAAGGTGTTTCTCCAGTTAATCAACCAAATAGTAGATGATCCTGAAATTGCCAAAACAGAGGCTTTTTATAATCGGGTAGAGGAGGGCTTTGATTGGGTCCCCATTGAGCAGGAGGATTTGCACGCTTCAGTGTATTATGCCTGGATGAAGTCGAAGCTCACCAAAAAGAAAGCTTATGAGGTTTTGCTTGATTTGATATTGATAGAATAAGATTATTAGATTTTAGACACAAGACATAAGACAGGTTTACAGTGTGTATAAACATGGAAGGCTATAAATTATTATCCCGCAGATTGCGCTGATGCACGCAGAATAGCGTTTATAAATAAATTTGGGTAATCTGCAGGAAACAAGAAGTCGATGAGGTTTTTATGAATTATACTAATTTTGTTCAAGCATATTTTAAGGATAAACAAAAGAAAATGATTAATAAGATTCCAATAATAGATCAACATCCCGAGGCTGATATACCAATCGAAGGTCTTGTTTCAAGGTTGATTCAAGCAGGTGAGCAGCAGTTTGTTTTTATGGAGTTTGATAAAGATACTGAGGTGCCTGCTCATACACATGAGGCGCAATGGGGAGTTGTGTTGGATGGAGAAATTGAGTTAACGATTAGTGGCAAAATTCACCTTTTGCAAAAGGGTGATACTTACTTTATTAATAAAGATGAGGTACATTCGGCTAAAATTAAAGCTGGCTATAAAGACTTAACTTTATTTAATCAGGTAGATAGGTATAAGATTAAGGAATAAGGAATTAATTTTAGTAATTAATGGAAACAGTGAGCTTATCTGTCCGCAATAGAATCGAGGAAGTTTCGATTCCTGAAGAGGTAAAAAGTATCTCTTTAAATGTGTCCAGAGCAAAGTGTAAAGATGTGCTGATGGAAGTAGTTGACGAGCAAGGTAAAGCTAAAGGCAAACCTCTCGAAAAATGGTTGCCGCAGATAAAACAGAAAGGCATCAGGCACTTACGATTTATGATGAATGATTTCAGTACCCAACCCATCGAGATTGAAATATCATGGAAATGAACCGTATGATAAAAATGTTTGTTCTTGTGGTTTTAACAGTTTTTATGAGTTGTAACAACAAGGAGCAAAATAACCATTTTAAGTCGGGAGATATTCTTTTCAGGGGACGATTGAACAGTTCTTTATCACAAGCTATTGATGCAGTCACTCAAACAGGTAACGATCATCATTACACACATATGGGTGTGGTTGAAGTAAAGAATGATACAATATGGGTATTGCATGCAGCACCTGTTAAAGGTGTTTGTAAAGAGTTGTTGTCTGAATTTTGTCAGAATGATAATGATTCAATTGTTATTGGGCATTACCGAATTAAAGATATTAGTGCTGAAAGTATTGAAAGTGCTTTGTTAATCGCAAATAAAGAACTGGGACAGACCTATAATTTCTCTTATATCCTCGAAGACGAAGGCTATTACTGCTCAGAATATATTTACGAAATCTTTGCACGGGACTCTGTCTTTCAACTTAATCCGATGACTTTTATTGACCCTGAAAGCGGAACCTTCCATAGTGGCTGGGTAAAACACTACAGAGATTTAGGAATTGATATACCCGAAGGCCAGCCCGGCTGCAATCCCAATGGGATGGCAACCAGCGACCGTTTATACTTTTTAGGGTTCGTTAATCAATTGGTTGAGCAGGAATAGGATTTGGCTTCAGTTGCTTGACAAAAGTTTCCTTGCTTCGCTCTGATATTAGTAGATAAGGAACCCATATACAGATGTAGATTAAACGTCTGAACAACTCAATATTGGTTTCACTGTCAAATGCTTCCATGTTAAAAGACATGGCAACCACATTATCTATGATGATAAAAAGAAAATTGGTAAGGATATACGCAATAAATACCTTAGGGAAAATAGATCGTCTTTGATAGAATAGAACCACATTTAAGATAGAAAAGACAAAGAAGAGAAGATTAAATATCATCTCAACAATTATAAACGCCGCTAACGAAACCGAGTATTGGTCTGATGACGGATTAAAAACATGTTCAAAGTTGAGACTATTGAAGTATTCCATTGAATAAATCGAATAACCTAAAATGAACGGAGTCAGAGTAACACCAAAAGCTACCAGAACCAGCCATCCGCCAATGGTTCTTCCCATTCTGTTTGAAAACGGATTAGGAGAATCCAGCTTATAGAGTTTACCAGCCAGGTAAATGCTGATAATAATGGTAAATACGGCAATCATTATCATTTGAACATTGGTGCCACCTGATGAACTGCTGCCATCCTGCTGACCGTATTTATAAATTTCATAGGAGAGGTCATTAGCAACTTTCTCATTTTTAGCAATAAACTCTTGATAATCGTTAGCGTTCACTATTTCATCGGTGGTTTGATAATCATACGATAAATAAATGGTTTTATCCTTTTTGAAAACATTGTAATAGTAATTAAACCCTGGTCCATGGATGGAAGATTTGGATTTTGATATAGTCCATTCTTCGGGGAGATTAATCTGTATTTCCTGCCTGTAGCGTAAAGGAAACCTTTGCCACATAGGACTTTTTCGCTCTGGGTAAACAGTTCTGGATATTTGACTGTTGAATGAGGACGCTTCAAAATAGGCCGTAATTTTATTTTGCAAGGTATCCTCCTTGGTCCATAAATTCTTGATGTTGTAGTACTCATTAACTTCTATGATGTTTTTATCTAAATCATCACTTACCCTTAATAGTTTGATTGTATCAATTTCAGGGTAGATTGAAGCGTAAAATTGCAGATACTGATCTTGTACATCGTTAAGTGCACTATTTTTTAAATAATCCCTGTTGATGACCGCATCATAGCCTTTATAAATGGTAGTAACATGTAACTCTGCATTGCCACTATAATCATCTATTGTGTAATTTTCCGTTATTTTGGTCTCATAAAAGACATTTGAGTTGATACGTGTTAGCCCGGTGGTTTCATCATCAATAATCAGAGCGTAGCCGTAATCAGGAGTCAGGTAATTCTCCAGATTGGTTGATTGACCCGAAATTGTTGGATCAATAAAAAGAGTGTCTTGCTCAATAACCATGCAAGTTATACAATGATCAAAACTTTCGTAGCTGGGAGGCTGTGTATTTACCTTTTCTTCGAGATAAGTGTTTACCAGAGCCGGGTAAGCCTCAATACCAATTTCATTTAACATGCTTGACAGAAGCCATGATTTCTCTTTACAGTCACCTGACCTTTTATTGAAAATTTCATTTGGATGACGCGGTTTAAAGCTGTATATCCCATTTTCATTACCAAGATAGCGGATGTTATCCTGTACATGCTGAATGATTTTCCCTGCTTTTTGAGCTTGAGAATTACCTTTGTCAATACTTGCAAGAAATGAATTGATTTCTGCTGACATAGATTGACTACTCTGATAGTGACGAAGAATGTGTTGAGCCAACTCTTCCCAGCTTACTTTAGAAGCAAAGATAACCCGGTTGTAAGGATCAAACCAGGAAGGAGCATCAGCTTCTGTGTCAATTACTTTTGGGGTGTCGATATTCCAAATGTATTGAGTTAATTCTCCTCTCTTTTTCACTTCAGGTTCAGGTGCATCATTGATCAGTTGATACTTATATAGGGAAGGTTCTTTTGTTTGAAACATTAAATAGCTTTGGCTAACAGGAATATAATAATTGAGGTTGCAGGCGTTGTGAAATAACCCATCCTTTATAGGATTAAATCCAGTAATTGTATAAGCATATTCAATTATGTCGCCTACGCGTAAATCATTTATTTCCAGAAAAGAGGTTAATCTACCATCAATAATTCCATTTTCCAATCTGGTTTCGCGCCTGATTGTTTCTGGTTGTTGACTTGCCAGAACATTAACAACTTCATTGTCGCGAATAATACGGATATAATGGTATTTGAGGCTTTGATAATTTTTATCGTAGCTCACTTCAATGGTTGAAGCAGAAGATAACCCGGTAGTATTAGTTATTTTAATTGCATAATGAAGATAATCATGCTGAGCGTCAATATTAACCTGGTTGTCATACAGTAGGTACAAATATCCATTTGATATTTCATTTTCGTTGATCTTGTATGTGTCTGGATATGATACGGTATTGACCCAATCTGGAGTGTTTGATCGAATATTGTTACTAATGAATATGAATAGTAAGTAAACGAGTGCTAATTTTGTTCGTAGATTCATGCGAGTGAGATTTATGACATAAAAATAACTTATTATTGTAAACTTTAAATATTTTGAGCAAGAATTCAACTCATCAACAATAAACTTTACTCTACTTTGACCCCACAAGTTTAGTAACTAAACAAATCAACAAATCAACAAATCAACAAATCAACAATTTTTCCATATGGGTATACTACGAAATATTAAAAGTGACTACGAGATATACGAAAATACCGAACTGGAATGCTTAGTGGCAATAGAGCGCGATACTTGCAAGCAAGTTAAAGCCTATCGGAAGAAGTATAAGGGGAAACAACCATTACCAAGTCAAACCATTGAAGGGTTTAAGTTTGTGATGGATGAGGAGTTTGAGTCGTTGAAAATTGATTTCTCAGAAAAGTTAAGCTTTGAAATAAGAGATTTAGTTAATGTTAAAGGTTAAACTTTTTGTCCTCTTTATTGTTTGTTCATTGTTTTTATAAAGCAACTTTTATAGGCTGTGTAGGTGTTGTTCAAAGAACGAGTTTACATTTATCAGTCTTGATACTTAAGTCTTATGTCCTGATTCTATTACTATGAAACAAATAGTTCTGATCGTAGCGAGTATATACGGCGCTTTGTCGGTTATTTTAGGAGCTTTGGGTGCTCATGCTCTAAAAAAAGTACTAACCGAAGCTCAACTGCAAAGTTTTGAAGTGGGGGTTAAGTACCAGATGTATCACGCCATTGTACTGTTGGTTCTGGGGTTCTACCTATCTTTTGATACGCGATTGCAGCAATATATGGGCTGGAGCTTTATTCTGGGAACTTTTTTGTTTTCGTTTAGCATTTACTTTCTGTCCTTGCAATCGGTAATGGGTGCTAACCTAAAGTTTATTGGGCCCGTAACACCACTTGGTGGTTTACTAATGATCGTTGGCTGGTGTTTACTATTGGTGCAAGTAGTGCGTCATTACAAGTAAGTCTGAATTTCTCCGAGATGAAATACAGAAGTCAAAAATAAAAGTAACCTGAGTTCGACTTAAAGTTTACTACAATATTCAAGATTTTTTCTGTAATCTGAATCTCAAAAATTAAATCGAACTCAGGTTGGATAACCTAAAATTCTGCTGTTATTTCAGGTCTGGATTATAGGTGAATACACCATTCTCCGGAATCACAAATGAGCGTACATCGTTTTTGTAACGAACCTGACTTTCAGAACCTGGCTTTCCACTTATTTGTGCTTCTTTTAATTCTCCACCTGACCAGCTTATTGCTACTTCAAAATTACCGCGGGCTTTTAATCCTTTCACACTGCCATTTTTCCATTCCTGAGGAATAGCAGGTAAAAGCTCAATGGCACCGGCATGTGATTGTACCATCATTTCAGCTAAGCCGGCACAACCACCCATGTTACCATCCAACTGAAAAGGTGGGTGGGCACACAGCAGGTTAGAATAACTTCCACCTCCATACATCATTTCTTCTCCTTTTGTGGATGTTGGTTTTAGCAGGCGACGAAAAAGCTTGTAAGCCCGGTCGCCATCCTTTAAGCGCGCCCAGAAATTTACTTTCCACCCTAAAGACCATCCGGTGCCACTGTCACCACGGGCATTTAGACTAATCTGTGCCGCATCGGCCCATTCTTTTGTTTGGTCAACCGAAATCTGACTGCCCGGATGCAAAGCAAATAAATGTGAAACGTGGCGGTGATGGTTTTTCGGATCATCCAGATCTTCTTTCCACTCCTGTAGCTGCCCCCATTTACCTACCATTGGCGGACAAATGCGATCACGTGTTTTAGCAGCTAGAGCTTTGAAATCAGCATCAATATCAAGAACTTCGCAGGCTTTTACGCAGTTGTTGAGTAAATCCCATGCCATTTGATGATCCATACTGGCGCCGGTTGAAATGCCTCCATGCTCTGGCGAATAAGACGGGCAGGATACCAGGTAACCATTTTCGTCCTCAATCAGGTAATCGATCCAAAACAAGGCCGCTTCCTTCATCAATGGATAAGCTACCTGTTGCAGATATTCTTTATCCTGATTAAAGGCATAATGTTCCCAAGTGTGCTGACATAGCCATGCAGCACCTCCGGGGAAAAAGCCCCATGGAAAGCCCCAACCAGGTGCGGTATATCCAAAAGGATTATTCATGGTGTTAACAATCCAGCCCCGTGCATTATAGAATTCCCTGGCTGAGATACGTCCGGGCTCAACCAACGATTCCATGTAGTTGAACAATGGTGTATGACATTCGCTCAGATTGGTAACCTCGCCCGGCCAGTAAAGCATTTGCTGATTAATGTTCATATGATAGTCACATGCCCAGGGTGGGTCTACGCTGTTGTTCCACTTTCCCTGTAAACTCAATGGCATCGTGCCGGGGCGAGAGGCTGAAATCATTAAGTAGCGGCTATATTGAAAGTAAAGTTGCTCCAGTCCCGGATCAACCGCTCCATCATGGTAAGCCAGCAAACGTTCATTTGTAGGGATGGTATCCCGGTTATTTGATCCAAGATCTAATTCCACCCGCTTATATAATGACTGGTAGTCGGCAAGATGTTCGGCACGAATCTCATCGTAACTGGCATTCTTCAGATGGGATAGTACTTGCTCAACATCTTTTACTACATTGTTAGCTTTCTGATAATCGGGGTATTTAGCCTCATAGCTAGTAGCGGCGGTATGATAAACATTCAGGTAAGTGGCCTTATTGACCTTTAATAGTGCCCCTTCAAATGCCACCTTACCGTCGGTATCTAAGCGAATACCAGTGGCAAACGCCATTCCATTATCCTTTACTGCTCCTTCATATAGGTACAAGCCATCTTTATACGACTGTTGTTTGGTTATATGAGGTGATTTATATTGCAGCTGATAATTACTTGCTTCAGTGCTTTCAAGGCGATAGACCAACAACTTCTGTGGATAACAACCAAAGTAGGTGCGTTGATAATCGATTCCATCCACTGAATAGCTTACACGGCCTTCTGCTGTTGTAATATCCAGTTCGCGCCTATAGTTCTGTGCCTGGCCTTTGTGCTGAATATCAATATACAGATCGCCCATGGTTTGCTGGGCACCATAATCGCCAAAGTTAGAACTGCCTTCGTGTTTATGCAGGCTTCCCGTCAGTTCTTTGCTTGCTAACCGGTGAGCACGTTCAAATTTACCATCCTTTAATAAACGACGAATTTCTTCTAAATGCTTCCAGGCACCCGGTCTGGTACCATAATTATAAGCTTCGTTCGAAGCAGGACCACCGCTCCATAGTGTTCCTTCTGTAAATTGAATTTGCTCCTGCTCAATGCCACCAAAAAACATAGCGCCCATATAACCATTACCAAAGGGTAAAGCTTCGGTCATCCATTCGGTGGCAGGTTGGTTGTACCAGAGTGTTAAGGGTTTCTCTTGATCTAAAGGTGTAGAACACCCGTACAGGGATAGCGAAAGTATAATTGCCATCCCAATTAGTTTGTGTTTCATTGATATTGATTTAAGTACGATAATGATTTTCTTTTTTGTGTATATGTTTTCTATGCAAAAACGACTCTCCCAAAAATATACTATTCTTAATAATTGATACCATTTGAATTAGCGATTTTTCAATTTAGTAGTGTTGGGAAATATGACATATAACTCTATGTAAATATGTTAATTAAAATTATAAGTCAAATATGTTGGTTTCATCTTATTTTTGTGACATTTATAAATGAAATCTATTAAATATTATACAAAAAATGGTTATGGTGGCGTTGGTTTTGTAGTGATTCATACTTTTAGCTTCTAACGGCTTCGTGAAAGGTAAGTGTTTGATAATCTGAGTTGGAGTGAAGCTGTTATATCTTTATGTTGAACCGTTGCTATTCCATTTAACAGCTTTATTTTCCGATATGCTATTCATTATATCCAGTAGCTAATATTGTGCTTAATAAATAGTCAACTTTTTCATGTAAAAACCACAAATATTTAATATTTAAACCGACCAAATGGTCTACATTAGTGCCGTTTTAACTAAAAATAGTCCATATGAAACATTTTTTACTTTTATCGGCATTATGGTTGGCGATGCATACAAATGCTCAAATTGTTATCAATGAAGTTGATGCTGACTCGCCCGGAACTGATACCAAAGAATTTATAGAACTCCTTACATCATCACCCAATATGGCTCTGGATGGCTATGTGGTGGTATTGTTCAATGGTAGCGATGACAGGAGCTATGAAGCTTTTGATTTAGATGGATATTCAAGCGATGCGAATGGCTTGTTTGTATTGGGCACAAGTGGCGTTTCACCAACACCTGACTATGTGTTTACAAAGAGTGATAACGTGGTGCAAAATGGAGCAGATGCTGTAGCTATCTACCAGGGTGATGCGTCTAGTTTTCCTAATGATACACCCATTACACAATCGGGATTAAAAGATGTATTGGTTTATGATACCAATGATTCGGATGACTCGGGCTTGCTTGGTGGTTTTGGCGTGTCAACTCAGTACAATGAAGACGCTGGCGGTGACAAAGACAATCACTCCAATCAAAGAAAAGCCGACAATACCTTTGAAGCAAAAGCGTCAACTCCGGGTGCCTTGAATGATGGGGGAGGTGTTACATCACCAGCTATCACAATTTCAACGCCCAAAATGACGTATACCGAAGGTGAAAGCTTTGATGTTACTTTTACTTGCTCGGAAGTGGTTAGTGGTGATCTGACCCTAAGCTACACACTGGCCAATGGCAATTTTACCAGTGCTGATTATATCGGTAATCTAAGCACCACCATTAGCGACGGTACAAGCACTGCAAGTGTTAGCATTAACTTAACTGATGATTCAGATGACGAAGGCAATGAAACATTGATTTTGAGTTTTGTCAACCTGGATGCGTCATATAAAGCATTCAATGACAATTATTCGATTACAATAGAAGACAATGACTTTGCAGTAGGTAATTACGGAACCCCCATTAACCCAACCTACAGCAATGTATCCTCAACTGCTCCGGCAACATATTATAGCAGCTTATCAGGTTTATCAGGTCAGGCTTTAAAAACAGCCATTACCAATTTGATTTCGAACACAAATATTGTTCGTGCTCAAACCTACGGTGATGTGTGGGATATATTAAAGGAAGCAGATGTAAATCCGCTTAATAATGATGAGGTATGGTTGCTGTATACCGAGCAGGGGCGTGCTAAAATCGATCAGCAAGGTTCAGGTTCAGGAGTTGGTAAATGGAATCGTGAGCACATTTATCCACAATCGAGAGGAGGATTTTCAAGCGGAACATCAACAAGCGCTGACGGCAAGGATGTGTATATGACAACCGATGCCAGCCATATTGAGCATGCCCATTCTGATGCACATGGTTTGCGCCCGGCCGATTCACAGGAAAATTCAAGCAGAAGTAATAAAGATTACGGAGATGAATACGATGGTCCTTCGGGTAATGCAGGAAGCTGGAAAGGTGATGTTGCCCGTAGTTTAATGTTTATGGCATTGCGCTACAACTCACTTGATATTGTATCAGGTAATCCAAGCAACTCAACAGTTGGTGAGCTTGGAGACCTTGATTATCTGATGCAATGGCATAAGGCCGATGTTCCTGATGATTATGAAATGCATCGAAACAATGTGATTTACGATTGGCAGAAAAACCGCAATCCTTTTATTGACCTGCCAAATCTTGCAGATTATGTGTTTGGAGATAAGCAGTCAGAGGTTTACAACACGCCAACAAATATCGAAACCACATCGGCCAAAATTACATTTAGTCCAAACCCGGTGTTTGATCAAATACAATTTTCAGAAATAATTAATGGAACTATAATAATTTATAGTCAGGATGGTCGTTTAGTACATTCCTCTACGATATCGGCAAAAAGCTATGATTTATCTTTTCTTGAGAGTGGCTTGTATCTTTACCAGCTTCGTTCAGATCAACTGGTAACCAACGGTAAATTCTTGAAGAAGTAAAAATTAGATAGTAATTGATAGTATTAATGGCTCCTGAGATTCAGGGGCCATTTTTATCTTATATATGTTGATTAACCACGGAGGAGTATTAATAACTTATGCTTTAACTGTTGTAAAGTTCATAAATATCCGTCTGAATATAAACCTAGACTTTGAATCATTTAAACAGTTTAAAAAATCCCTTGTAATACCTGATAAAAATAAGAAACGAAGTTAATAGGGTAAAAATTGATGTATACATGTTTAATAGTCTCGTTTATCATCTTCAACAATGGCATAGTGATAATTGTCTATCCACTCTCCTCTAATCGGCAATATTTTTCGTCGTAACCCTTCTCTTGTCATGCCAAGCTTTTCTAAAACTCTTATCGATTTTACATTTTTAGTTGCGACTCCAGCCTCTATTTTATGCAAATTGAAATTTTCAAATCCTAAAAGAACTAATCTTTTTGCAAGTTCAGTTGCATAACCGTTTCCCCAATATTTTGGATTTAATTTGTAATAAATTTCTCCAAGTTTAAACTTGTCATTTGATAAAGAAAATCCGGCTACTCCAATAAATTCTTTTGTCTCTTTTATCGCAATTTTCCACGTATATGAACCTCTCGGAACTTTATTTTGAGCTTCAATCAATGGTTTTAGGATTTTTTTCGTGTCATTGATTGTTTTAGGAATTCCCAATGTATTAAATTCATCGACTTCTGGCATCAAATGTAGTTGGTGAATTTTTTCTAAGTCATTTATTGTGACCTCTGATAGTATTAACCTTTCTGTTTCTATATCAAGTAAATTTTGGCTATTCATCATTTTTTCTTTGATTGTTTTTCTCGTAAAATATTGCGTCCCGTTGCATAAACGCTGACAGCTTGGCCATATAAAGTGGCCCGATTGGTGTGTGGTATTTTCGCTTTTTTAGTATGTGCTTTTGCTCGCGCGGGAGCTAAACTCCCAAATCCCGCCAAAGCCAAGGCTGCTATATAATGGTTTGTTGTGTAGCGTTTTAATATTTTTCTTTTGAATTGTAGACATTCTTTGGCCTCTTTGCTTCAATGATAACACCAACACTTTTTCCTCTGATTTGAAACGTTTCGATCAGTTCATTCTTATTAATAATTCTGATTGAGCGTATTTGTTTTTTTGAAAGTACTGCCAAATCACCTTCATAATTTGCTTTTAACACTCTGTTATTGAGGATATATTGAATTTGATTTGGATCCATACCCTTTCTCATAGAACTATATTCTTCAGAGACTTTTCGGAAAAGATTCTCATATTTTTCAATTGCAAATTCTTTAGTAAAAATAAGAACGGCTCCATCTTTGGCTTTTTGTCCAAATCTTTTTTTTGCTTCTTTACTATAAAGTGTATTTACAACTGCTATTTTTTCTGGATTATATTTATTTAGGTCCTTCTTTTGAATGGGAATACCATCAACTTCCATATATGGATCTTCGCCAAGCTTTTGAACCGATTCGGATGGAGCTAACCTGGTCAAGCCGCAACTTGTTGATATTAGTACTACAAATAATAAAATTAGTATTCTCATATTTTGTGACTTTTTGGGCCCAACGGCTGCTGCCTAATGAAGTGTAAGGGAATTAAACCAAGTACATTCTCCATATTGAGTAGAGCCAAATGTTGTATTTGTATTTATCTTTTGCTTTTCAAAAGCTAAATCAACCTTTGGTGGTGGCTTTTGCAGAAACTTTCCAAATTGCTGTGGATCTTCAATGCTTTATTAGCCACTGTTATTTTATTTCTTTCAAATAATCCATTTAATAATAGTAGCAAGTCCAATTATAATGGATGCTAAAACTAAAACCAGTACAGCAATACATCCCATTTTTTGTATTTTGTCTTTCCAGGTCTCCTGATATGTTTCTGAATTGTTTGTGGGTCCAGACTCCAAAGTTGGTTCAATATATTGGATAATAGTCTCGCTATTTTCATCAATCCAATCAAAATCTAAGTCATAAACTTCCTCCTCATTGCTGCTTAGTAATTCATTTACTTCATTTGATGCTTTTAATAAGTTTGCTGCAAATAACTCTAATCCTTGTTTGTTTGCTTTAATATAGCTTTCATCCGAATCACCTCCATACATAAATATTCCAAAGTATGCGTCCTTTTCTAAATTTTCAGATTCAAGTTTAGTAATGATTTTTTGTAATTCTTCTTTGTCCAAAGCTAAGTTATTTTAATAGTGGTTAACGACAAGGCTATGCGCAGTGTGCCTGTGTTGCACCTGCAGCAAGCCTATTCTTTATGAGCCATTGTAGGCAACAGTATTTTATTCACTCTTCATTAACTCAAATGCTTTAGTAATTCTGAAAACTACTTTTGTCGAATCAATAATTGCGTAGAAAATCAAAAAGTTACCTATTAGTATCAATGAGTTTAGCATAAATACTTTAGATAAAACTTTAATTTCTATAAACCATTTAATATACGGTATATCAATTTCTTTTAAGAAAAAGAGAACTAAAACAGTAATGAATGTATAAAGAGAAAACAAGGCATTTTCTTTTAACTCATCTACAAGATCAGAAAGCCCATCCTTAATTTCTTGTATTTCTTCATCACTAAATGAATGATTATCCTTCGTTTTAGTCAGTCTATAAATAGACATATACATTGAATTAATTGAACTTAAAAAAATTCCGATAACAGCAATTGAAAGTCCAACAAGTACTGCAACTGCATTGAAAATCATTTTTTCCAATAAAGCACTTAACTCATTCTGATTTATTAATAAACTTATTAATACAGAACAAATAACAATGACCAGTATGGTGTAAATTTTATTCTTCATTGAAATCATCTAATTTATTAATTACTATTTGCAGCCGTTCAACTATAGCTTCTAAATTTTCTTTTAAATAATTTGGGTCATCAGCATTCAATTCAATTTCTTCCTTCCTTAGATGCTGTTCACTTTTGAAACGTTTCTTGCGCCCATCTTTCATAATACCAAGTGTCCAATTGCCGCCTCCAGAATCTGCATAGTCCCTATAGGACTCCAATTCTTCTGCCTGATAATTAAGTTCAGCATTATCATTTCTGAAATCAACAGCGACCTTAGTCATATTATGCTTTTGTTTAAGGTCTGCAAGCCATTCATTAGCTTTCTTACTTCCACCAAATAAATTGGGAGCATTCAATTCAAAAGCAATCTGGTAAATTCCTGTTGATTGGTTTATTAAATCCCAGAATGCAAATTTATCAACAAGAAAATCTAGTTTTATTTCATATCCATTTGAACTGGAGATTTCGTCAGTCAATTGATATAATACATTCCTTACGTTATCTTCTGTTGCTACCTGAGACTGGTGCTCTAGAACTATTACTTGCTTTTCCGTATCTATAATGAAGAATAACTTTTCCCAATTCTTAATGTCTTCTTCATTAAAAAGCTTGTCATCAAGCTTTATTAAATGAACATCAATACTTTTAAGTAAATATCCAATAAGAAACCTGTCGTCTGGATTACTATTTAAAAGTCTTGTTGTATAAGTACGATTATAATAGTTAGTTTCTTTTGAAGTGATAATTGGGAAAGTAAATAAGTCCTTTGGTTGCATACCTTGTTCTAAAGGAAATAACGTTAAGGATGATTTCACTACAAAATATCTAATAGCAAAGAATTTCATTATACGTTTTTATATATTGTTGCCAACTCCCAAATAAGTGGAGTGTTCCTGTTAATTTTTCTTTATCATTGGCTTTGTTCCTCTATACATACCAGTAAGGCATGTATAAAGGAATGAATGATGTTATCTTATTAAAATCGCCACATTTAATAAGCATTTAGTCATTGTAAATGATTCTTATTTCTAAATAATCTTTCTGTGCTGTACCACCCCAACTTCACTTTCGCCTGACCTGGCAGGGCAGCTTAATTCTGATTAGTGACTGCTAAATTATAATTTTTGATTAATAGCACATCATCATAATGATAAAAATTGCCGTTAAGTGGATTTAAATACAGTTTAACCAATAAAAATCAAAATATTTAACATGGCGAGCTTGTTGTTTAACTAATAATTTTTATCTTGTCGTTCACGAACTCTTAAAAACTCTTTATTATGACCAAACTACACAAGATTCAACAAGCTAACTTTCCATCTAAAAATAATCCCGTAAGTCCAATAAAACATTGCCTCTTATTACAGTTTCCGCACCATTAATCTGCTAAATAATCTGTTTGCTCTTCCTGTTTAAGTCAATTCTTATGGGGTATTTTCTTATTAGTTAGGTGTGTCAGTACGAACAAAACGCACTTTTTATTGCGGGAAGCTTTGTCAGTACAAATAAAGCTGGTTTCATTAATTAGAGAGGTTTTGTCAGTACGAACAAAACCAGTTTCATTCCCGCGGAAGTTTTGTCAGTATGAACATTGTCCATTTCCTTTTCGAGGGAAGCTTTGTACGTGCCAACATTCTTTATTTCATTCCCGCGGACGCTTTGTCAGTATGAACACGACCAGTTTCACTTTCGGGGGCGTTTTATCAGTACGAACATAGATTTTAATCTCAGTTAGTAACAAAATATAATTATAGAAGCTTTTATCAGCGAACCATTAAACACACTATTATGAGTAAATTAATTAAAATTATTAGTAAAATGATTCGCAGTATCCGCAATAGAGATGCTGCCAATGTTGCAGGCAGAACCCTGCTGGAGCTGGATGCAGCACCTGCCGAAGATACGATTTTGCAATCGGTTAAAAATGAGATCGTACAGTTAAAAGATCGCCTGGTAACAGCCATTCAACCGGGTAAGTTAGCTTCCGAGTTAGAGATCCTGGATGGTTTGCGTGACGATACTTATCGCGCATTTGTTTATCTGATACGAGGTTATGCCCACCACCTTGATGCGGCCATAAAGAGTGCAGCAGAGGAAGTTTTAAAAGTGTTAAATAAATACGGGTTAGAATTAACAAGGCTGAATTATGCGGCTGAAACAATTGAGATAGAGTCCTTAATCAAGGATATGAAACTACCGGCAATGGCGACTCATTTGGAAGCAATGCCAGGTGCACAAGACTTACTCGGTAAGTTGGAATCGGAACTGGCACAATTTGTTGTGGCTCAAAAAGCATATCTCGATGCAGTAGGTGAAGGCAAACTGGCAGGGAGTGCAACTGAGATTAAGAAGGAGTTGGTCAATGTGATCAATAATAAATTGGTGATGTACTTAAACGGTATGATGCAGGTTAATCCGGAGCCATATACTGCTTTATATACCAAGCTGGATATCGTTATTGATGAGGCCAATGAGTTAGTGAGGTTACGACGTAAGAATGAAGAAGAAATAGAGGTTAGTAATAATTAATCATTAAAGCTGATAAAAGTAAGAAGAAGGGTGCCGTGTTGACACCCTTTTTAATTAGTTAATTTTTAACTGATGTTTCCTATAACAGTGTTTTAAGCTCCTTGAGATCAATCTTGTATCTTGTGTCTTGCGTCTTACTACTTAAATCTACCTCCCTTTTTTTCCACAACAAGCTTTATACTTTTTACCGCTATTACACGGACATTTGCTATTACGGCCAATGCTTACACTATTCGTACTCAAAGTTCTGGATGACATGTCTTGTTTAAAAACTTTTTCAAGCAGAGCGTATAGCTCAGGGTGCTTATCCTTTAATAGTTTTGGACGCTCAAAAAAGTACTCGCTGATAACGGAGAAAAACTCGGCCCGGTTCGTTCCTCCATAAGGATTTATATCAGATTTCTCCTTATATATCTCGTCGATCTTTTGGTTGATAAGGTCAATCCACGGAATGGTATATTGCTTATCTAATAATAGCGACGGAATACCATCGATGGTGCCATCCGATTTGTCGATCAGGTGTACAAATTCATGAATCGCCGTATTCTTTTTATCCGATACATTTTTAAATCCATGGCGGAGCGCCTTTCTGGATAGTATCATTTTACCCTCCATTGCACCGCTGCCCACCATTCCTAATATTTTTCGATCCTCACCCTGGGTTTCAAATTGCTCATTAAACATGCTAGGGTAGAGCAACACTTCGTTAATATTGGTGTATTTCCATTCGTCAAAATGAAAAATAGGTATGATTGCACTTGATGCAACCAATACCCTATCAAGATTATCGACTTCTGTTTTAACACCTGTTACTTTACAATTCAATAAAAACTCATGGATCTTATATTCAAACCTCTGTTTTTCATCATCGGAAAGCGAATTGTAGTAGGTCACTTCCTTTACTAAGATCGTTCTCCATTGTGGAGGAAAAGGTTCTTTGGGTGATTTCCAATCAGCCTTTTGTTTGCGCGACTTTCGTAGAAGTAAATAGCCAAGAACGATAATGATGATTGCGTAGATAATATAATCCATAGTGTTGAGTTTGTTCTATAAACTGTTGATGTGTGCATTCTATTACCCTTACAGATTCTAGATATTTTGAATCCCAGGATAAACGAAAGTATAGAAAAAATAGGAATTACCGCTATATATTATTGCAGGTTTATACTGCCTTGTTGTATTTAATTTTTTTAGATACTCCATAGACAGAGCAAAAACTAATTGTCAACCTTCCGGTTTTCACCTCTTTGTGACCCGCTAATATTTTACGATACAAGTTGTAAAACTCAAATCCCAAATTGATTTGGATAATGTATCACTCATCGTTCAACAAACAGGTATTATATCAGTTTGTTACTAAGGATCGAATCTTTATTGGCAATATGGTTATAAAGATTCGATCCTTAATATTACTCGGCGCCCGACTAACTGTTAGATGCTTATTAGTCGGACGACGAGTACTGAATGCTTATCAAGAAACAATCCCTATTCAGGCAAAATAGCTTCTTAATATTAATTTATTATTCCCTTGTCAATTGAATGACACATTGAATATATCTTGCCGCCAAAAAGGATACAAGTGATGGATTATTTTGTGCTAATAGGCTGGGCAGGTGCGCTGTTTTATATTCTTGGCTATTTTTTATTGAGCATCGATTACCTGAAGTCAGATGGTACCACGTTTCATGTACTGAATATATTAGGCGGTGTGTGCCTGGTAGTTTACGCAGTCTTTACCAAAGATGTCCCTAATTTCTTTGTGAATGCCTTATGGGCCTTGATTGGGGTTTATTCAGTGATCAATAACACACGAATTATCCGAAAATCCAGTTAACAATACAGCCGCAATTACAGGTTTAGTTTCTCCATAACCAACTGTTTATATACAGCCACCTTTTCCTCATATTCGTTTTTGTCACTTACCAATCCAAGGTAGTAATAGGCACCATCAATTAAAGAGAATATCTGCAGAGCTGTTACCTTAATGTTATCAACTGCTATTATACCCTTAGTGTTAGCTTGTAACAGTGCTTCTTCAAACTTCAGGTGAAGTGTATCGTGCAGATTTTTAAATTTCTCCTTCAATCGCGACGACTGGTAAGTTTGGGCATAAAAGCTATAAAAAACACTGTCATCAAATAAGCGATTCCATTTTCGCGAAAACAGCTTATCAATAATCTCCATCAAATCTTCCTTGCTTTCAATAGACCCGGCGTTACTGGAGTACAAAGCTAAATACTTTTCAAGGATATAGTCATTCAGGCTGATTAAAAGATCTTCCTTGGTCGAAAAGTAATGAATGATTAAGCTTGGATTAATATCCATATGCTTGGCAACTTTGGCTATCGATGTGTTTTCGAGTCCTTCTTTTTTAGCAATTGAATAGAATGCTTTTAATATTTCCTTTTGTCGTGTTTCTTTTAGGCTTTTTCTTCCCATTGGGTCTGCATTACTGGTAAATGATCCAGATTATGTAATTATTATTAGCCCTGTTTATCAGGCAAACAAAGTTACAAATGTATATAATAAACCCAATAATTCAGTGCTTTAGAATGTTAAATTAAATTGAATAGGTGTACAATCAATTTCACACATTGGTAATCTTAAATTAATTGAACGTTCATACAATTTAAATTGTAGTGAATCAACTTTGCCGGTGAAATTAATCTTGAAAACTCAAATCGAATGAAAAAGTTACCATTCACAAAAGTTAATAACCTGATGCACCACTTACGCATCATTGGGTTATTATCAATGATGATTGTTGCCGGATTTACCTCTAAAGCGCAGGAGCGCACGGTAAGCGGTGTTGTTATTGGAGCTGATGACGGATTACCTCTGCCGGGTGTAACGGTTGTGGTAAAAGGTACATCAACAGGAACAGCCACTGGCTTTGAAGGCGAATATGCCATCAAAATTAATGCAGACGATGCTGTGTTGGTCTTCTCCTTTATTGGTATGAACATCCAGGAAGTAGAGGTAGGAAATCAGCAGGTGATCAATGTTACCATGCAGGATGCCACTACTGACGTAACAGAGGTTGTTGTAGTAGGTTATGGTACTCAAAAGAAAGTCAATCTTTCGGGTGCTGTTGATGCAATCGATTCTGAACAATTGGAGAGTCGTCCCATCTCCAATATCTCGCAAGGTTTACAAGGAGTTATGCCTAACCTTAACATTGATTTTGCCAGTGGAGAACCAGGGCAAACGCCTAAGATCAATATCCGTGGTATGACCTCAATAAACGGCGGTGATCCTTTGATCATGATTGATGGAGTTCCGGCCAGTGCTGAAGCATTAAACCGCTTAAATCCTGAAGATGTTGAGTCAATCTCGGTGTTAAAAGATGCAGCTTCTGCCGCTATTTACGGAGCCAGAGCAGCTTTTGGTGTTCTGTTGGTCACCACCAAAACAGGTAAAGAAGATGGTATTAATATCAGTTACAACAATAATGTATCATGGTCAAAACCTTCAATCTTACCCGATAAGGTGACTGATCCGTATATCTACCTCAGACTACAGGAATTATCTACAGATAATACACCCTGGGATAATATGAACTACAGCGATGAAACCTACGCTTGGGCTAAAGAAAGGTCTGATAATCCATCTGCATCATCTGGGGTCAGGATTAATCCCAATGATCCATCGAGCTGGGAATACATGGGTAACCGCGACTGGACCAACTATTTCCTTGATGACTACACCATATCACATAAACACAATGTGGCAATAGCAGGAAGGTCAGAAAACGTTAACTATTATTTGTCAGGTTCATATGTACGCGAGAACGGAGCTCTGAAAATTGCTGATGACTACAACGAGCGATATAACTTCAGAAGTAAAGTTAATTTTCAACCATATAAGTGGTTAAAGTTGGGTAACAACACTGACTATACTACTACCAACAGGGTTAATCCATCGTACCTGTCTGTATGGGATCTGTATAATATTGCGCCAACTTCATGGGATGTTAACCCGGATGGATCGTGGGCCAACTCAACAGTTGGACATATTGCTGCTAAGTTAACCGAAGGGGGCGAAGAAGATAATAAATATGAGAATTTCCAGTCAACCTTCAATGGTGAGTTAAACTTCTTCAATAATGCCTTCCGTATTAACACTGACTATACCTTTAGAAAAGGTACAGAGAATTACAGATGGCATTACTCGAAATATAAGATTGGCTACGGACCGGATGATATTCGGGAAGTCGGTACCAACAAGGCATTCAGAAGAGCTACTTTCAATTATTTTAATGCCTTTAATATCTACGCTACGTTTGATAAAACTTTTAACAAACACCACCTTACTATGTTGGTTGGTTTTAACCAGGAAGACTATCGCTCCGAATGGTTTAAGGCAGAGCGTGAAGGTGTTATTTCATCGTCACTGCCAACCATCGCGCTGGCTACTGGCGAAGACTATGTAGATGAGTACATTACCTCATGGGCTATCAGGGGTGCCTTCTACCGCTTGAATTACATTTTTGCAGATCGGTACATCGTTGAGTTTAACGGTCGTTACGACGGATCATCCCGTTTCCCGAAAGATGACAGGTTTGGTTTCTTTCCATCAGCTTCTGCTGCATGGCGAATCGATAAAGAAGGGTTTATGTCTTCGTTGGGAGCTATTAGTGCCTTAAAGCTCAGAGGGTCTTATGGTTCACTGGGTAACCAATTGGTTTCCGATTTTGGCTATATTCCAAATATGACTCCATCTTTGGCAGGTTACGTTGTAGAAGGAGAGTTGCCACAGAAAGTATCACCACCCCAATTGGTATCTGATAACTATACCTGGGAAAAAGTTGAAACAACCAACTTCGGTGTTGATTTAGGATTGTTTGATAACCGCATTTATGCCGGGTTCGATATTTTTCAACGAAATACCCTTGGTATGTTAACATTGGGAAGAGATTTGCCGGATGTGTTGGGTGCGTCAGAACCAATGGAAAATGCTGCTGATATGGAAACGAAAGGTTGGGAGTTATCACTTTCTTATAAGGACAATTTTAAGCTGGCAGGAGATCAGTTCAGGTTTAATACACGCTTTGTAGTGTCAGACAGTCGTTCGTGGATTACAAGTTTCGATAATCCTAATAAAAACCTCAATCAGTATTATGTAGGTCAGGAGCTGGGCGAGATTTGGGGATTACACAGTGATGGTTTTTTTACATCGCAAGAAGAGATAGATGCACTTGACCAAACGCAGATTATTCCATGGGGAGCTTTATCTATTGTTCCGGGATGGCCAAAATATGTTGATCAGGATGGAAATAATATAATTGAGAAAGGTCTTACGGTAGATGACCCTAAGGATCTAAAAATTATTGGTAATTCTACACCCCGCTACCGATTTAGTTTTAATGTTGATCTTCAGTGGAAAGGATTTGATGTAAGAGCATTCTTCCAGGGGGTGGGTAGGAGAGATTTCTATCCTGAGCATTACCTGTATTGGGGCTTCTATCAACAACCTTATGCAGGAGGGTATACGCACTTGTTTGATTTCTATCGTGCTGAGGCAGATAGCGAAATAGAACGTTCAAAACACTCACAATCATACATCGACGCCGGACTTGCAGATGCCAACCTGGATGCTAAATATCCACATTTTCAGGCCTGGCTGGCCGACAACCGTGAGGATAAAGGACTGGACATACCACAAACAAAATACATGCTTGATGGCTCATACCTGCGTTTTAAAAACCTGACGATAGGATATACCTTGCCAAAATCACTGACCGACAAATTAAATATCGACCGTCTGCGCATCTATGTCAGCGGTGAAAATATTGCTGAGTGGTCTGAACTGAAGCAGTTTTTTGATCCTGAAGCCATTACATCAAGCACCAACGGGTATGCTTATCCTTTCCAAAGACAATACTCAGTTGGTATTAACATGAACTTCTAGTTCGCATTTCAACCATTTTTGATTAATAAAATAAACGTATGAACAAGATATATTCATTTTTAGGAATCGCATTATTACTAACGCTGGGGGCGTGTAATGATGAGTATATGGAGCATTTACCGGAAACATCCATTGGTGCCGAAAATTTCTTTAATACAGAAGATGATCTTAAAATGTACCTTTATAACCTGTATAGTTTTCCAGGTGTTTGGAGCTATGCCAATGACGGGTATATGACCACCGATAATGCATCTAACACCGGTAGTACGGAAGTGAAAAACATCATGCTTAGTGCTAACCCAACATCGGCAACTATTTCAAGTGGTTGGGATTGGGAGCAGTTAAGAAACATCAATTTATTCCTGGCAAATTATAAAAAAGCTGATCTTTCGGATGATCTTTTAGCTCATTATGAAGGTATAGCTCGCTATTTCAGAGCACGCTTTTATGTGAATAAGGTAAAGCGCTATTCTAATGTTCCATGGTATGATCTTGTAATTGGTACTTCAGATGATGAGGCTTTATTCAAGGCAAGTGATCCAAGAGAATTTGTTGTAGACAGGATTTTTGAAGATTATGATTTTGCATCATCAAATGTACACGAAGATCAACCTTATGGAGCTGTTAATAAATGGATTGTATTGGCCTATAAAGCCCGTCATGCCCTCCACGAAGGAACTTTTCGAAAGTATCATGCAGAACTGAATATGCAATCGTCTGCCAATAAGTATCTGCAAATAGCCAGGGATGCAGCCAAAGAGATAATGGATAGCAAGCAATTTGCAATTCACAACACGGGTAACCCGGCATCTGATTATTATGGTTTGTTTGTGAGCGAGGATTTGCATGGTAATTCAGAGATTATTTTCGCAAACACCAATATAGATGAGGTAAAAAACAGTGGCTGGTGGGAGTTTATGTTTGGTAATTACGAGGTTAGCCCTGCAAAGGATTTATTACAAGCTTACCTGATGACAGATGGATCCTTTTATACTGCACAGGCAGGATATGAGACAAAAAACATTATTGAAGAATTTGAGGACCGTGACCCACGCCTTTATCAGACATTTGCCTATCCAGGGTGGGAGCTGATTAATACCACAACCTATTCGCAGGGCGGTGGTATTTATAAGCAACAGTTGCAGAAAAATTTCACGGGCTATCACCAAATAAAGGGTTTTATTAACGACAAGGATGCAACAGTAGCCCGTGGAGTAGACTTCCCTGTATTGCGTTTTGCTGAAATACTGTTGATCTATGCGGAAGCCAGAGCTGAGCTGGGAGAACTGACGCAAGAGGACCTTAACAACACTGTTAACTTATTACGCAGCAGGGCAACTATGCCTCACCTGATGATGAATCCTGAGCTTGATCCATTGCAGGAGGCCCGCTATCCAATGGTTAATGGTTCACAGAAGAAGGAAATTCTGGAGATTCGTCGAGAGCGACGTATCGAACTGGCACTTGAAGGCTATCGTTATGACGATATTATGCGCTGGAATGCAGGTAAATTACTGGAGAAAGAGCCTGAAGGACCTTATTTCTCAGGCTTGGGTAAGCATGATATAACAGGAGATGGAATTGAGGACATTGTATTACTGGATTTAAGTGAAACCGTTCCTGCTGCTGAAGACAAGGAAGTCAATGAGCTGGGTGAAGCATTAATATATTATCGAGTTGGTCCGCAGGATAGTGATGCTTCTTTTTACCTTAATGGAGATAACCAGGGCACAGTAAGTTCGGTTAAAGATCGTGGTGAATTTATCGAACCCAAGTATTATTACCGTCCGATTCCGCAGACACATGTAACTGTAAATCCAAATCTGAAGCAGGTATTTGGTTGGGACTAAGAAACTGTTTAAATTTTGTTTTTGTGAGTTAATTTGGATGAATTAAGTTCTCAGACAAGACAAAAATGATGAGAATAGCATCGCTATTTAAAGATTTTTTGCAGCAGTATGAGGGCTTAAGTCGCCAAAATAAGCCAAAGGATAAAACTTAAACAGTTTCTAAATATATGTAGACATATTCAAACATATAAAGTGCTTTTGAATCAATATTTTTTAATAATTTTCTCGCAATAATTCGAAACCATCTTCGGAGACAATAATAAGTTAATGAAGATGGTTTTTAAAGTAATCGCATGTGTACGAAAGGATAAATTAATCTGAATGCCAAAATAAGGTAAGTATTCAGGTCAATAATATGTGTGTTATTTAAGGACGAGATAAACCTTTATAAATTAATAAATCAATCAATGAAAAACTCAATCGCTTACTTATTTGTCCTGTTAGTCCTTGGATTTTCAGGGTGTAAAAATGCTTCTGTGAATGAAGTTAAAAAGGAAAAGCTGAGCTTTGCTTTCCTGACGGATATCCATGTTAATATGGGTGATAATAATTGTTTTAATGGTCTGCAGCAAGCCTTTCAAAAGGCTGATGAACTTGGTGTTGATTTTATCATGACCGGTGGAGACAACTGTGATATCGATGTGCTCGAAGAAGACTCAGTAACGGCTCATAAAATTTACAGCCGATTCGCTGGTATTGTAAAAGATTCACCGATACCTGTTTATCCGGCTATTGGTAATCATGATCGTTACTGGGCTGTAGGTAAGGATGATCAACTCTTTAACGAAGGATTGTTCGAATCGTACATGGAGCACAAAAGTTATTATTCATTCGATAAAAAGGACTGGCACTTTATCGTTTTAAATACGGCCAACTCAGTGGTCGACAGTATTCAGAAAACGTGGCTGGTGGATGACCTCAGTCGTGTTAAACCCAATACTCCAATCGTAGTGGTTGTACACGTTCCGTTCCTGACTGTGTATTATCCAGCTTTACAGGGTAAATATACACATGCCGATACCTTTAGCAACTTTAAGGAAATATGGGACTTATTTAAAGGACATAATCTGAAACTGGTTCTTCAAGGGCACCAGCATTTATACGAAGAAATAAAAGTATTAAATACGCAGTTTATTACTGCTGGTGCAGTTTGTGCGTCATGGTGGGGAGGAGCTTACCATGGTACCGAAGAAGGTTTCCTGAAAGTGGATGTTGATGAAACAGACAATATTTCCTGGGAGTATGTTGATTATGGATGGAGTGTAAAATAAATAACGATGAATCGAATTATATCAAGCGTATTATTTTGTCTGGCCGGAGCAAGCCTGGCCGCACAGTCATTAAATGTTGTAAAAACAGATAACCTGACTCAATTAAATCGTAAGGAGATAAAACTTCCGGAAATTGAAGGGTATGAATTGCTGAAAGGTGATTTTCATATCCACACCATTTTCTCAGATGGAGATGTATGGCCGACAGTGAGAGTGCATGAGGCTTACTATGAAGGGCTGGATGCCATTGCCATTACGGATCATATCGAACGTCAACCAAGTAAACAATTTGTTGGTGGTGATCAGAATTCGGCGTATAAAATAGCTTTACCGGAAGCAGAGAGATTAAATATTTTATTGGTCAAAGCTGGTGAAATAACCAGGGAAATGCCTCCGGGTCACCTCAATGCACTTTTTTTGGATGATGTCACAAAGCTTGAACAAAAAAGCTATATGAAAGCTATTGAAGAGGCTAACAAGCAGGGGGGATTTGTTATCTGGAATCATCCGGGATGGCGTGCACAGCAACCTGATACGTGCAAGTGGATGGATGTTCACGAAGAGATTTACAACAATGGATGGTTGCATGCCATTGAGGTATTCAATTGGGATGAATATTATCCTGTAGCTTTTGACTGGTGCAAGGAGCGTCAATTGGCTTTTGTCGGAAACAGTGATATTCATATGGTGGCTTCGCATCGATTCGACTATAACAAATACCATCGTCCAATGACCTTGATATTTGCTAAGGAATGTTCCTTGAGCGGACTTAAAGAAGCCATGTTTGACAAACAAACTGTAGCTTGGTTTGCCAATCGATTAGCTGGGCCGGAAGATTTATTAAGGAAGTTGTTTGAAGCTGCTTTAGAGGTTAAGAAACCATTTCGTATCACAGAAGAAATTGCTGCCTTTGAATTGGTAAACCACACAGATTTAATGATTCATTTAAAAAACACTAAGCCCGCGGCTGGAGCACCAAAAGAAGTTAAAGTGATGCCTGGTTCTTCAGTAATTATGAAATGTGAGTTATTGAATGGCAAAGCTGTGTTACCATATGAAGTTGCTAATTTCTATACGGGAACTCAAAGTGTATTAAAGGTCGAAATTAATGTAATACAGTAAGTTTTTAACTGTTTTCCTTATATCTGATTAGAAATAAGGTTTAGTGAAATATCGATAAAAAGCTCAAGGATTGTATGATTGAAAATCCTTGAGCTTTATTTGTTTTTACTGATGACCAGATTTCAACATTGCCTTAATATGATGAGTTTATAACTCACGGAACTCATTAATTCAGTAACAAGTGTTGCTATAATTTGCCAGGCAGGTTATATTAAAGTGATTAACCAAATCGCACCGTGTTAATATTAACATGTATCAACTTTAGTGTTAAGATGTACACGAATTATCGTGTCAGAAAAGGATTTTGGTATAATTCAGATTTTAATCACTTTCAGGTTGTTGCTTTTAAATTGAAAGTAAGTAATTTGCATAGAACTTATATCGTAAATTATTCGATGAAATCAAGTGTTAATCTTTTAATTAAAGAAATAATTCAGGAATTTTCATTTTTTTAACATTTAATTAGATGACATCTCAGTTGTAGTGTATAATTTTGGCAGCATAAAAGACAATTAAAGAATTTTTGGTGTAATTGTAAAGTATCTGTATTTATGAAAGTATCTGAGAAGATTGAGCTACTTAAAAAGAAGCGTGAGGAAGTCCAGAAAATGGGTGGAGAAGCACGTGTGGCTAAACATCACGAAAAGGGCAAACTTTCAGCTCGAGAGCGTTTAGACCATCTTTTTGATGAAGGTAGTTTTAGGGAGGTAGACATGTTTGTTGAGCACCGCTCGGTTAACTTCGGACTTGAAAAAATTGACATTCCTTCTGACGGTGTCATTATCGGTCACGGTTTAGTTAACAGTCGTCCTGTTTTTGCTTATTCACAAGATTTTACTTCACGCGGTGGTTCACTGGGGGAAATGCACGCTGCTAAGATTTGTAAAATTATGGACTTAGCGGTTAAAGCAGGTGCGCCTGTTGTTGGATTAAATGATTCAGGTGGTGCTCGTGTTGAAGAGGGTGTTGATGCCTTAAAAGGTTACGGTGAGATTTTTATGCGTAACTCACGTGCGTCGGGCGTTATTCCACAGATTTCGGCTATCATGGGTCCTTGTGCCGGTGGTGCTGTATATTCTCCAGCTATGACTGACTTTATCTTTATGGTAAAGAAAAAGAGTCACATGTTTATTACAGGTCCTAACGTAATTAAGACTGTAACAGGTGAGGAAACTACTTTAGAAGATCTTGGTGGAGCAATGGTTCACAATACCAAGAGTGGTAATGCTCATTTTGCCTGCGATAGCGACGAAGATACAATTGATGCCATCAAAGAGTTGTTAGAGTTCTTACCAAATAACAATCTTGAAGAGGCTCCACAGATTCCTATGGGTGATGACCCAACCCGTCAGTGTGAAGAGTTGGATACAATTATACCAGATGATCCTAAAACACCATATAACATGGTGGATGTTATTGAGTCGGTACTAGATAATGGTGAGTTTATGCAGGTGCACGAGCACTATGCTGAAAACGCTATTGTTGGTTTCGGTCACTTAAACAATCGTTCGGTAGGTATCATTGCTAACCAGCCAATGATTCAGGCCGGATGTTTAGATATCGATGCTTCTGATAAGATTTCACGCTTTGTACGTACTTGTGACGCTTACAATATTCCAATGATCACATTTGTTGACGTACCGGGTTATTTACCAGGTGTTCAGCAGGAGTGGGATGGTATCATTCGTCACGGCGCAAAATTATTGTGGTCATACGCCGAAGCTACTGTGCCTAAGTTTACTGTTGTTACGCGTAAAGACTACGGTGGTGCTTACTTAGCAATGTGTTCTAAGCCACTTGGAGCAGATATGGTATTCGCATGGCCATCGGCTGAGATTGCAGTAATGGGAGCGAAGGGTGCTGTTGAGGTTATTTCGACTTACCGTAAGCAAATTAGCGAAGCTGAAGATCGTCAGGCAATGACAGATGCTAAAATCAACGAGTACGAAGAGGCCTTCAATGTACCTTATTTAGCAGCTAAGCGCGGTTATATTGATGATGTTATCCTGCCAAGCGAAACAAGGCAGCGCCTGATCGACGCTATGGAAGTTATGTCGACTAAGACTGAGGTATTACCTCCTAAAAAGCACGGAAACATTCCATTGTAAAAATTAGTACGATGACAGCAAGAGAAAAAAGAAGAAGAGCGGCAATGATCGCAGTAGCTTATTACCTGGAGCAGGAAGCAGCTAAAAACAACGAAATAAAAGCTGTAAACTCATGGAAAGCTGCCGGTAAAGAGGTGATCATGAGTAACCGTGCAATGGTACAACGTCGTGGTCGTTTATTACGTTCTCGCGCTTAATTAATGATTAGAGATTAACGATTAGTGATTAGTTCAAAGGCTATTAAACACTAATCATTAACCATTAAACACTAAAAATGATGAATTTCGATAAGCACGGAGCATTAGAAATGGCTCCACTAGAGTTTGGCGCTGACCGTCCAAAGGCAGCCAATCCAATTAAAATTAACGACGTAAGTTTACGTGACGGACACCAGTCATTATTCGCGACACGTGGTCGTACTGAAGATATGTTGCCGGTTGCTGAGATGATCGACAACGCAGGTTACAACGCTGTTGAAACATGGGGTGGTGCTACTTTTGATACCATGCACCGATTCCTGGCTGAGGATCCATGGGAGCGTTTACGTACGTTGAAGAAGCACATGCCTAAAACTCCATTCTCGATGTTACTTCGCGGACAGAATGTAGTAGGTTACCGTAACTATGCCGATGATGTGGTGCAGGCATTTGTTCAGCGCGCCATTGATAATGGTATGGATATTTTCCGTTGTTTCGATGCTTTGAACGATTACCGTAACTTCGAAACTGCAGCTAAAGTAATCAAGGACAATGGCAAGCATTTCCAGGGTGTAGTATGTTATACTTTGAACCAGCCTCGTTTGGGTGGTGAGGTGTACAACATGGAATACTACATCAACAAGGTAAAAGATTTAATTAAGTTTGGTGTTGACTCTATCTGTATCAAAGATATGGCTGGATTAATTGCACCTTACGATATTTATAACCTGGTTCGCGAAATCAAGAAATTCACTGATACGCCTATCAACCTTCATACTCACTTTACTTCTGGTATGGGTGACCTAGCTATCTTCAAAGCGATTGAAGCTGGTGTTGATATTGTTGATACGTGTATCGGGCCATACGCTTATCGTACTTCACATGCCGCTGTTGAGCCAATCATCATGTCGTTGTTAGGTACTAACCGCGACTCTGGTATGGACATCAACAAAATTACTGCTATCTCTGATGAGATGGAGAAATACATACCTAAGTACAAGCACTTAGATAACAATCCGAAGTACGCTACTACTGATATTAACGTATTGCTTCACCAAACACCGGGTGGTATGTTATCTAATCTGGTTAACCAGTTGAAGGCAATGGATGCTTTGGATAAATTACCTGAAGTATTCCGTTTATTACCTAAAGTACGTAAGGATCTTGGTAACATTCCTTTGGTAACGCCTACTTCTCAGATTGTTGGTGTACAAACAGTAAACAATGTATTGTTTGATTCTTACGAAGGTGAGTACGCTCAGATCACTAAAGAGGTAAAGGACCTTTGTTACGGTTTATATGGTAAAACTACTGATCCGATCAATCCTGAAGTTCAGAAGAAAGCCCTGAAAGATTACCCACGCGGTGAAGAGCCTATTACAGCCCGTCCTGGTTCGATCCTTGAACCTGAATTGGATCAGGTGAAAGAAGAATTCTCAGGTTTAGCTCAGGATATTGATGATGAGGTATTATGTGCTCTATACCCTGTAACAGGTAAGCGCTTCCTGAAATGGAAATATGGTAAGGAAGAAGTTCCTGCTGAATTCAAAGCGAAGACTATGGAGCAGGTTGAGAAAGAAGAAGAGTTGGTGCGCAAAGCTTTATCTGGCGAGTTAACATCAAAAGGTGGTTCTGGTGCTACGCGTGAATTGGAAGTTAAAGTAGACGGTGAAGTATTTACTGTTGAGATTAATGATCCTAATGCCGTAGGAGGAGCTGCCCCTCGCGCACGTCGTGCTAAAGGTGGTGCCAAAGAAGTTGAAGCAACTGGTAGCCTGGTAGCTCCAATCCCGGGAATGATCGTTGAGTTCAAGGTAAAAGCGGGAGATGAAGTAAAAGCCGGTGATACAGTTGTTGTATTAGAAGCCATGAAGATGATGAATAACCTTGACTCAGCAGTTGATGGTGTTGTTAAGGAAATCAAATTTGATTCAGGTGATTCAGTTGCCAAAGGTGATGTACTGATGGTGATCGAACCAAATGAGTAACTAAAACCAAGTACAATATACTCCAAAAATGAAGGCAGGCCGTAAGGCTTGCCTTTTTTATGGGAATTTGTAGAATTTGCTTAGCAAGTTCAAAACCCAATATCGAAGATTTTTCAATTGAATAAGTGTTATTACTAATCAACTTTTCACTTCATACCTGAGAAGAGATGTTTCAGGTGTTTCTTTTAGTCCTTCATTATCATTAATTGCCAGGCGGTACAAGTCTATAGTAACTTTACAGTATAATTAATCAACCTAAACCAGATTGAATATATTGGTGTTAACCTAATAGATGATGAACCCGAATCCATATCGCTTAATTATTATAAGCCTCGCTGTTGCTTTATTATTTTCATCATGTGATGAAATAATCGAATACAGTCCTTACCAGAACATCGTTAAATCGAAGTGGAAGAAGCAAAATATCACGCAGTACAATAAACTGTTGCCTGTTGCAAAAGAAGAGTTCAAGCCATTTAGAGTTGGATTGATTGCCGATTCACATACCTACTACGATGAATTTGAAAACCAGGTAAAATATATCAACTCAAGGGATGATATGGATTTTATTATACACTTGGGAGATATCACGCTAAGTGCAAATGCACGTGAGTTTGATTGGTATAGTGATATCATGAATAAAATTAATATACCTGTGATTACGATTATCGGAAATCACGATTGTTTGGGTAATGGCTATGATATCTATACGGAAATGTTTGGAGAGTCTAACTTCTTCTTTGAATACAAGGATGTGAAATTTGTCTTTTTTGATGATATCGTTTGGGAAAAGAAAGTTTCAGATCCTGATTTTGAGTGGTTTGACAAGGCATTGGTTAATGATCAGGATTATGAATACGTGATACCTTTTGCACATATTCCACCATGGGATCCGCAATTTACCATTGGTAATGAGTATTTGTACGATCAACTAATGCTTAAACATGATATCAGTCTATCGGTGCATGGTCACGGGCATAGCTATGACTATTGGCAACCATATGGTGATGTTAATTATTTAATGGTGCCGGCACCTATTCGAAATGAGTTGATCATACTAGACATCAGTAATGATTCAATAGAGGTTGAAAGAATAGAATATTAAGAAGTGAGAAGACAAGTGAGATATTGGTTAATTAGTCTTGTTTTAATTGCAAGTCAACTACAAATTGTAGGTCTGATGGCGCAGGAAAAGGATACAACTGAAGTATTACCCAAGCCGTTGCAGAATGCATATAAAACCAGAACAGTTGTTATTAAAAATGATACCGTGGCCTATAAACATCGCTGGTTTATACCTGGTCAGTATAAACTGCAATATGCCGGTAGCATTGGCTTTATGTCCATTGGATTTGGATATGCCATTGGTAAGGTGTATCAGCCGGCACTGTTTTTTGGTTATCTGAGTGAAAATTTTGGAGGAAGTAAAAACAGTGTGGTCAGTATTTCACTAAAGAATAGTTTCTACTTTACCAGGGAGCCACTGTTCGATTATTTCAGACCTTATGGAGGCATGTCGATAAACTGGGGTAATACCAATAACACTTTCAAGCGTCTGCCAGATTATTACCCCAAGGATTACTATTTCCAGAACAAGATTCATTTTGCACCTTTCGTTGGTGGTGAGTTATTCTTCGACATTAACAGCAGGTATTTTAAAGGATTTGGTGTCTATTCTGAAATCTCAGCTTTTGATGCTTACCTGTTGGAAGCCATCCGGACGAAGTACGTTAAGCCACATATGGCGATGTCTTTGGCAGTTGGTGTAACGTTTTACCTGAAATAAACATTTCTTTTCATAGATGGCTAAGCTATCTATAGCTCATAATTAGTCAATAAGGCCGGATTCAACGAAATCCGGCCTTTCCTAATTTTAAGACGACAATTAGGTTCGACAAGATTTGTTATATACACAGTTAACGGGCTTTATTTTGGTGCATTCGCTGTACTTTTTCTTGTCGTATCTTAATATCTTTGATGCGTTCAGGGTTGCACTGTAAGGCTTTATTTAATAGTTCATCCCGGCATAAGTTATCTAGATTTGTATTTCCTATTTCATTTTCAACTTTGGATTGTAAGCTTTTAATAAATTTACCAATAACAGGATCAGTGTTATCCTCATCAATTAAGAATTCGCGCATGCGCCAGGGATGAGCAATATCAAATTGAGAAGCAAACGCTTCGGCATCCTTTGGACTTTGTCAGGTATGGTATCCTAGACGAAACCAGGAGTATGAGATTCTTAATTTTGCAATATGTGCTTTGTCCCAATCATTAAATTCAGCCATTAAAAGCCACATTAAGTGAATCCTTATAAACTTTTTCAAGGCTTAACTAATATTTCTTTGTGGTTTTCCGATACGTTTCTGATTCAATATTAATATTAAAATCAGCATTGAGGTATTGATAATCGTATGACATAATAAGCGCTACTATATCCATTTTCAAGCAAATTATATACAGGTATTACGGAGCAATTTGAGGCGCAAGTAGCAAAGGTAATTAAGGCATGGTACTGCTTATCTTCTGACAACAATCTGCTTCGCTGCAGCCAACACCAATTTTCATTCGGTCAATAGCACTATGGCGTTCTTTATATTGTTGCATCAAGTGTTTCTTTTTGGCTCTTTTCTGTGTATAAAAAGTTATTTTATCAGGATTGTGCTTAAAGGCATAACTCAGAAATTCAGTTCTGGAATCAGTATTATATTCTGTTAGGTTATTCGCGTCGAGCATTGATTTGATACCATCCAGTAGTTTTATTACATTCTCATTGTTATTTTCTTCCCGGCTGATATATTGCCTGAATAAATAGGCATGTCTGAAGTTGTATTCAGCTGCAGCCTGCTTCGTTTCTTCAGGTGTCAGCCAAAGGTAATAACTCATCTTTGTCCATGAATAACCTACTTTGGTGATGGCCACATTGGCAATATCCCAATCATCAAATTCACTGATCATAGCCACGGCAACAGAGTCAGTATAAGAATTCATTAATAAGCCAGGTAAGTTATATTTAACCAATGCATTCTGATAGGTGATCGAATCCATAATTACATTATAATCATTGTCGAGATACTGATAATTCAACGAGAACCAGTCTGTCGTTTTTAGATTTTCTGCTGTTACCTGGTCTTTGGCATAAAACGTTTGTGATGAAAGATTGGCAGATATGGATAACATAGCACCTATCAGCATGGTGCTCATAAAATATTGAAACATAGCGTTAGAATTTTAAAGGGTATTAGAATGCAAAGACATTCGGTGCAAGGCAATTTGCAAATGCCTGAGAAAAGGACCGCATCTGTATTAGTATGTTGGATGATAGATGCAATCCTTATTTATTGATTAACCTATTTATTTGTTGTTATTATTTTATAAAGCAGAGCGTAATGTGATTTATCAGTACCTTTCATGTTCTTTTTAACGATCTTCTCGGCTTTTTCAAGCTCAGTTAATGAAGTCATTAGAATAAAATGATCCACATAATTAATTTTTGCCGCATTGCCAGTCGTTAGTGCATCCTCCTGATTGATATGATCACCAAACAACTTTTTCGATTCAACTGCCTTTTTCATGTGGTGCTTCGATGAATAGCTCATGCTGATAAGATTATGCACATAAGCCTGCTGTAACACCTTTTCAATATCTGTCAACTGACCATCATTACTAAAGCTCCAGATCAACTCGCTTATATGGTTCAGGTACTCTTCAGAAGAATAAGCAGGACGATTGGTTTCAATACGCTGAAAGAAGAAACCACTCATCATTTTATCAAAGGCTTCTACAATTTGCTTGTAATAGTCGTTGCGCAATGAACCTAGGCGATCTTCAACGCCTTTATTCATCAACCACTCACTATTGGCCAACTCATTCACCACCCATGCAATAGCTTCTTCCTGCTTGGCTTTTGATACAGGTGTAAACAATGGAATATCTTCACCTTCAACACCAAAATACTGATAAGCACCACCAATATATGACATGTTGTGTTCCAGATAGCGACTATATTGCTTAGTTACCTCTTTATATATCTGACGAAGGTATTCGTATTCCTTGTTTGGTTCTGTACACCATTCTGTCAGGTGATTCATAATATACTTCAGGTTTTTCATACCATAGGTACCAGCTTTTACAGCATCATCACCAAGCGCTTCCGCCTGGGCGGCCGGATCGCCGGAAATACCCATGGCAAATTGTGGTGTAAAGCGGTACATTGGATCATCTGCCTTTTCTAAGAACCACCGATTAAGTGTTTCATACTCGTCGCTTGGTTTTGTAACATCAGGCAACCATTGATAACCATATTTAATGGCAAAGATGTCAAAAACACCCAGTGGAGGAGGAGTTAGTTCAACACCTTTATCTTCCGGTTGGGCAATATAATTGTAACGTGCATAATCCATAATCGATGGTGTGGTACCATATTTTTGAGTAAAGCTGACGGAGCGTAATGAGTCAACCGGATATGCATACGAGGCCCGCATATTGTGTTGGAAACCCAGGGTGTGTCCCATTTCGTGAGCCGAGGCATAACGAATCAGGCGTCCCATTAATTCATCCGAAAAAACTTTTTGGCGGGCTTCTTCTTCCACTTGCGCACACTGTACCAGGCGCCAGTCGTGTAACTTCTGGATCACATCGCCATACCAGATAATATCCCCTTTAATGATTTCACCCGAACGAGGATCAATCCATCGCTTACCCATGGCATTAATGGTCGTATTTGGAATATAGCGGAAACAAGTATTATTTAAGTTGTCCGGGTTAAATTCCGGATCATCAGGAAAGACCTGTGCCATAATCGCATTTTTAAAACCAATGGCTTCAAAAGCAAGCTGCCAGTCTTCAATACCTTGCTTCACATATTTTTGCCATCGCTTAGGCATCCCATTATCAATGTATACGATAATTGGTTTTTTAGGCTCCACCAGCTGTCCGGCCAGGTAGGCATTAATATCTTCTTCTTTTGGTTCCAGGCGGTAGCGATGGATGTATTTTTCACTGCGTGATGTTGAGCCATTATCTTCGTAATAACGCTTGCTGCTCGAAAAATAATTGATACGTCGGCTATACAAGCGTGGCATCATTGGTTCCTTTGGCAATAGCACCAATGAACGGTTGACCATTGCACGATATGGCATTTTCTTAGTGCTAAAGTTGAAGTACGATTGTAGTTCAATGTTATTTTCAAATACCTGCACTTTTGCCAGGTAAGACGACTCTTTTTCTATTGTGCCAGGCTTTCCTTTACTGGCAAAAGGCGTGATGATTGGTAATTCTTTAGCAAAGAAATCAGTCACATCGATTACCAAATTATTATTCTCGCCAATGGCTTTAATTGGAAAGGTTTCGACAACAGGAATCAGGTAGTTTCGTTCAAAAGCATACTTAATATCTTCGCTATTTTCACCTAATACTTCTTTTACATTGGGAACCAGCAAATAAACATTATTCTCATCGTGCGAAAACTGAAAAACCATTGGATTATTGCGTAACTCACCGGCATAAGCTTTACTTGGATTGCTTACTTTGGCAATGTATGAAGCCATTAAAAACTCGCGCATAAAGAAAGATTCCGGTATCTCAAAGTACAGTTTATCCTCACTTTTATGAACCGTAAGCATCCCAGACTGCGTGGAAAAGTCATCTGTAATGATCTTATCGTAATGTTTTATTTTGCCTTGTCTACTACTCTTCTCATCTTCTGCTGCTTTAGAGTGTTCGATGCTTACAACGCCTAAAAATAGCGCTAATATAATGAGTCTGTGAATTAAAAGTTTCATTCTTTATTCTTTAATTATAGCAGTCTTCAGTTGATGTAGAATGGACGATAGTTACTGAAGGCTGCCTTTTAATAATGTTATTATAAATTTACAGGTTTTACACCTTCAAAGTCTAATAGATCTGGTTCCTGATAATTTTTGCTGTTGTACATATGATAATGGATCGTTTGTGTTCCGCCCCAAAGCTCATCATTTGTAAATTCAACAGTTAATACTATTTCCCACAGATCATCTGAAACCTTAAAGTAATTTCCACTACCCTTAATACCAATTATATATTGCTTATCATCTTTGCTTGAGATGGTTAAAAATTGCGATATGACTAAGACTGTTCCTTCTTCTGGATTATTGCCATTCTTAGGGTAAAATTCAAGTGCCTCTGCAATATTAAAACCTGGCGACTTATCTGAGTCGGTATATTCATTGTTGAAGATGCCTTTTAAACCAAAAGAGTTAGTTGTTCGCCCGGCATTTGGTGAATCAAAACGCACTTTAAAGGCGTGGTGATAGACATCATCTGATGGATCAGTAGTTTCGCCATCTGAGTACAAGACACCATTAGGATCACCTGCATCAACAATTACAGGATAGGTAAACTGACTTGAATATTTCCATTCGCTTACAGCGTCTCCTTCATCATAAAACCACATTTCCATATAAGTTCGATAATATGGATCGTTCAGGTTGTAAAAATGAGAAGCCGGAGATGCGTTTTTATCACGCTCTACTTTTATTGGTTTCACAATTTGTAAAACTGTGTTACCAATGGGGATGTAATTATTGTCTTCTCGTAATACAAGAAGGCTTTCAAAAAAGACATCGTCTAAATTAATATTCTCAAGCAAAGTACAACTATAGTTTATTTTAACATCGCCCTTATTAATAGGTTGACGGATTAATGAATATAGAAAACTATTAGTTGCTTCAAATAACTCCAGGTTTTCGATTTCATCAATAGTCATACCTTTGGCAAAATCAATGGAGAAATCAAAGGTTTCACCTTTAATACCTTCAATTTCTATGCGGTTTGTATTGAAAGATGCAGTTGTGCTTATCTCACCCAAAGAAATATCAAGCTGTTTATTTGCCATGGAGTCATTAAGATTACCAATATAGACTGATTCATCATCAGAACTTTCAAGCTTAAGAGTTAGCTTGGTTGGCTTTTCGTTTTGCCAGCGCTTATTAAATAAAATCTTAATAGTATCTGATAGTTGACTATCTTTAAATACCAATCCATTGGAGGGCATTATTTCATAATCAGAGAAATCACCTTCTTTTGTTACACTATATTGCACTGTAATGTTATTCTCAATATTGGAGCTGGTTAACAATACGGGCACCTTAATTGTGCGTAAAGATTTGTGCGTGTATGCTTCAGTGGCTATTTTATCATTGCGGATGTAGTTTTCGTAAGGCACACTATCACTGTCTAATATGAGATGAAACCTGACAAAAGCCGGTCCATTATATAAAGTTACGCCAATAAATTCTTCATCGGAGCAAGCGGCCATTATAAATATGATGCCAAGTGTAAGTAATATATGCTTAATAACCTTCATTTTGTATCAGATTTGAGTTTAATTCCAGATTACCATCAGGAATAGGTAAAACAAAGTAATTTGATGGATAGGATAAGTTACAGGTGCTGGACAGACAACCATCAATGCGTTCCACATTTTTATGATAGCGGGCAATATCGAACAAGAAATGTCCCTCAAAGCATAATTCTTTGCGTCGCTCAATAAAGATTTCTTCAATTAAATCACTGCCTTCATTGGCCAATGTTGCATCACGATTGATTCTGATACTGTTAAGGTCGCTAAGTCCTTGTTCAACATCTCCCAGTCGAACTGCAGCTTCGGCCCTAATGAGGTATTGTTCACTAAGTCTAAGTACCGGGTAGCCTGGATTATCCTGAAATTTATAGGTGAAATAATACGGATAGTCTATTAGTGATTCATGTTCCAGAGTTGCTATATTAGCTTCAATAAACATCGTCATACCTCTTACATCATTGGGCTCAAAAAGGTTTAATAGATCCATTGAAGCTACATAATCCTTATAATTTGGTGCTTCATCATAACCAAATTGAGCAAAGACAGTGTTAGACTGAGGAGTATTTCCCTCGTTATCAATTGGTATTGCAAGTTCAAAAAGAATTTCAGAAACCGGAACATTAGGTTCTTGCCAGGAGCTAACGTAATTGTCTGTATTTAAAAGATGTACATCCGATAATCCAATGGCATCATTAGCATAATCGTAAGCTTTTTGCCATTGGTTAGCATAAAGAGCAACACGGGCTGCAAGTGCCCTTGCAGATACGCTATTAAACATAGAATATGATGGGCCGGGTAATATGGTATTATCAGTATAAAGGAGCAATGCCTGCTCTAAATCATCCATCATAAATCTATAGCATTCCTGGCATGTCTTGCGTTCAGGAAAGTCGATGCCAATTTTTTGGGTATGAAGATTATAGATGATACCAGGATGTGATGCATCAGGTGTAAATGAGAAATTCTGGGAATAAACTCGCATCAAGATAAAATGTGTAAATGCCCGGAGTGTAAAACATTCGGCTTTCACTTGATCTATTTCGGTTTCACTAGCATCTGGCACTACATCAATGTTTTCTAGTAAAATGTTGATTGAGTTGATAGCTTCATAGCAATCTTCATACGTGATTTTTAGGTCTGAATCATCAGCCTGGTCATTAAACGAATAGATGTTTTCGATTATTTGTGGAATGCCTAATGTTCCTATATCATCGCCTTTAGGATCGGGAGAAAACTTAAGATTACCTCCACATAAATCTGCATATACAGCTAATTTATCATCACTATGAATGTCGTATAATTTCCGGTAAATACCGCTTATTATTTGCTGAACCCCTTCGTAAGAACTCAATTGTTCAGTAAATGAGATTTTAGTACCTGGCTCCTGCTCAAGAAAGTCGTCACAAGCTGAAAGGAGCAAAACTATGATTGGCAGATATATAATTAGTTTTTTCATTAGAAATTCATTTTTAGGCCTAGTGTATATGTTCTTGACTCAGGGTAGGTGTACATAAACTCACGAATGCCATTTCGGTCTTCGGGGCTTTCATGTTTATACCAATACCAAACATTGGAGATATCAGCCATGAGACGAATATCTTTAATAAAGAATTTTGGGTTACTGAACTTGAAATTATAACTCAAACTGATATTACTGATTTTAATATGAGATGTATCGTAGATGAACTTATCAAGATTACTGATCAAAGGACTGTAGGATGTCACGGCAGGAAGTAACGCCATATCACCAGGTTGTTGCCAATAATCAATGGCATTAACACTAAGATTGCGATTTGAAGTGATGTTGTAGTTTGAAATAAGATTTTTATCAACAAGCTTGTTTGCACCAAGTTTATATGAACCACGAACACTAAAATTGAAGTTTTTATATGTGAATTTGGAATTGAATCCTCCATAAACGTTGGGTTGTGTATTCCCGATAGGTTCCCAATCCGTTGCGTCAAAGAGTTCATCATATAACGATGCTTCATATATTTGGCCATCTTTATTTACCAAATCTCTGCCTGTGGCCGGATCAATACCAGCCCACCGGACACCCCAGATAGTTGATGTGCTCGAACCTACTTTAATAGCTGTTGCGCGCGCAGAAAGAGAATAGGTGTCTCCAAAACCAGTAACGGATAATATCTTGTTTTTTAAGGTAGAAATATTGAAGGATGTGGTCCAGTTAATATCATTGGTTTTAATTAGTGTAGTATTTAACGAAGCTTCAAGCCCTTTGTTATACATGTTTATACTATTGAGTTGTACCGAACTATAGCCTGTAGCATCAGGAACGTCACGACTGCTGATCATGTCATGAATATCATCATAGAAATATTCCACAGTCAGGTTCAATCTAGTCATCAAATTGATGTCGAGCCCAACGTTAAACTTCTTATTAGTCTCCCAACTTAAGTTTGGATTTGGTGCGTCTGATGGATAGGCATAGGAAACACCAAGATATCCACCACTAGATGAAAATGTATAAATCCCTTTTGAACTATACGATCCAATACGGGAGTTTCCGGTAGTTCCATAACTTATTCTCAACCTCAAAAAATCAAGCCAGTTGCTATTTCTTAAGAAGTGCTCTTTACTAATGATCCAGCTTAATCCCGTCCCACCATTATAAGCAACATTGGTTTCATCGCCAAATACAGAACTTTCATCGCGACGGAAATTGACTAAGAGGAAATATTTTTTCTTAAAATCGTAATTCAATTGTGAAAAGAACGAAACACGTGAATTGTTATTGATCTCGTACCTATGTGTTTGATTCTTATATCTGTCGTCATCAAGTGTTTTAGGGTCATCATCTTTAATTGCAGCAGATACTGGATTGATAATATCTGGATTGACAAAACCAACTCCTGAGTGATACTCAAGATCAGCTTTTTCTTCGGCAAGTTCAATACCTCCCATTATGTCGAAATAGTGGTTATCAGTTATGTTCTTCTGATACATGGTTTGCGCCTGCCAATTCCATCTGGTTGATTGACGAAGGTTAATTAGTCGTCTTCCCCACTTATTGTATTTTACTCCATCCAGCGTAAATGTACCATTGTATTGACCACTTTCGTTAGCACCGGAAAAATAGCGATCTTGTTCTTTATCTTTATAATCAACACCAGCTGCAGTAAAAGCCGACCAATTGTCAGTTAGGTCGAAATTTATATTAATACTTGTAATTACGCCTTTAGTCTTTGTCTCATTAAGGTTCTGTGCAATACCAGCCAAGGGATTACCCATGCCTAATACGCCTACATCGGCATATGTCTCATCCTCGTTGAATGGAGATAATGTAGGAACAAATGCATACGCATAATAGGTGTTGGGAGCTGTCTTGGATATATAACTTGGATTAACAGATAAATCAACCTTCAAACGATCTCCTGAGTAGCCTAAACTTGTACTTGCACGGTATTGTTTAGAGCTATTGCCCACCTGTGCCTCATCAATGCCTAGATAATTTAGCCCCACTCTGAAGTTAAATTTGTTTTTACCACCACTTGCACTTAGTGAGATTTTATTGAAAGATCCATTTTCATTAAGAAGACCATACCAATCTGTGTCAACTCCATTATATGCCACCGACTGTTGGCCAGTGTTAATAAGGTATTCATTACGCAAGGCATTATATTGCTCACCGTTCATATACTTAATACGGTTGATGGCTTGTGATATACCTGATTGCGCTGATAAATTGACTTTTAATGGACCAGCCTTGCCTTTTTTAGTGGTGATAATAATAACCCCATTGGAACCATCTGCACCGTAAATACTAACTGCAGCGGCATCTTTTAATACATTAATGGATTCAATATCTTCCGGGGCAATCTGTGCAATCGGATTAGTGTAATTTTCAGAGAAAGTACCACTACCATCGAAAAAATCACTGTCGATGCCTGCTTCTTCAGACATTATCACACCGTCTATAATTATTAGTGGTTGCGTGGATGTTCCAAGAACAGCATTAGAAGTAGGAGATAAACTCCCTTGTCCCCGAATATGAATCTTTACTGGTTCCAATACCCCGGAACCAGTTTCAATATTCACACCAGCAATCTGACCTTCAAGCATTTTATCAACACTTTCAAAGGCTTGGTCAACCTGAATATCCTTAGACTGAATTGTTTCTATACTACCTACGACTTCCTCTTTTAGCTTTTTAGTACCATACGATGAAGTAATAACCACTTGCTGTAATTCGTTTACAGCTTCCTCCATATATACTTCCAGATATTCCCGGTTATTAACCTGAATCACTTGTGTTTCGAGTCCAATAAATGAGAATATCAGTTCCAGGTTATTGACATCTTCTTCTTTAACGGCCAGTCCGAAGTTACCATTTGTATTAGTGATAGTTCCAAGGCCGGTTGATTTTACAATAATGTTGACGCCAGACAAAGGTGTATTGTTGCTTTTACTCATAACCTTGCCTGTTATGCGGACTTGTGCCAATCCAGGCAGCAAGGACATAACAAAACCGATTAAGAGTAAACTGAGTTTAAGTCGCATGTGTAGATTTTTTTGGAAAAAGAAAACAAGAGAACCGACCGATAATACAGTCGATTCCCTAATTGTGGGTTAGTTATTTAACGGATATTTTCTTTACAAGCCTTTGGGTTCCATCAGTGATTTGCAATACATACAAACCTTTCTGGTTAAATGTGATTTGCTTATTATTAACCAGACCTTTTGCTACACACTGTCCTGTTAAGCTGTAAATATTGTATTCAGCTTGTGCACTTTCTAAGCCATTAACATTGATTGTTCCATATGAAGGGTTAGGGAAAACAATTATAGTATTCTCTTTTACTTCATCACCAATAGCGGTTGGAATAGTTGCTGGGTCAAAACTAAACAATTCATTACCTGTAGTTTCTGTGTCGCTGGCATCTTCACCTTCAAAGTAAAGGATATTATTTAGTACAACTATTTCATCAACATCTTTAACTTTTGAATCTAATTGAGCAATGGTTGTTCCGTCTGTTCTGAAAAGGTGTCCGTCAGTATCGTTACTATCTTCACCTCTGTAATATAGGTAGCCATTGTAAGGGCAATAGTCAGAAGGATCATGGTTTGAATTGGTTCCTGAAATATTACTGATATTTGTTGTTGTTTCATCAGCAGGATTATAAACATATAATTGGTCACCATTTGTTCCATCATCGCCTTCAAAGAACAATAAGCTATTCCAGGCATATAGGTTATTGACTCCTGTAAGGGACGATGCAGAAGCAATTGCAACTGTACCATTCGTAGTTCCATCTGTTTCCCATAATCCTCCCAGAGCCTCAAAGTATAATTTGCCTCCTAATATTGTAAAGTTACTAATACTCGAATTACCATCGTCTCCTGTAATATCTTTTATAAGGGTGAATAATCCTGTTGCAGGATCATATTCATAAAGTTCAATGCCAATCGCTGCATTAGCCTCCATGTAACACATTACTTTGTTATTAAATACAATTAAATTACCCCCACTAATTTTTTCATCTGTTGCACCGTTATCCGCAACAGCAGCATTAGTAGTACCATCGTATGACCACAAAGTATTCCCTGAAACAGTGTTGCTATAATAAACCAGACTGTTGTCACCTTGTGGGAAATATATTCCTGAAGCAAGAGCTTCAACAGTATTACCTTCCGTTCCGTCAGTAATCCATGTTTTGGTCAAGGCAGTAAAATAGAGTTTGTCATTCAGGGAAAAGAAGTTACCAGGTGTTGAGTTTGAACTAGAATTATTCAAATCTTTAACTAAAACTGTTCCAGCACTGGTTCCGTCAGAAACCCAAAGTTCTTTTCCATGATCAACTGCTGCATTTGCATCATCAGCTGCGAAATAGATTTTTCCATCAAATACAAAAAGTCCAGCAGGAGAAGAATTACCTGTACCTGGATTGATATCCTTAACTAGATTGACCTGCGCCTGCATTGTAATGGTTGTTATGGCCATCAAGCAAAAAGTGTAAATTTTTTTCATAACTAAATATTTAAAAGGTTTATGATGATTGTCAGTAATAATTGCCTTGCGAAATTAGGATCCATGGTTATTGCCGACAATCACCATTTATTGGTATTATTTTGCTAATAATTGTGATTAAAAGTTTTGTTGTTTATTTAAATGTATAAGGGTTGTCTAATTCCTCAGTCACACCATTGTCGTATTGTATAAACAGCTTTTCCTCAGTGATTTTGTCAACAATAGTCTGAGGCTCTGTTTTACCTCTTACAAAGTACACGCGTAGCGTTGGTTCCGTTTTAAAATAGGTAATCATACCTACTACATATTGGTTAGCCTTACCTACATGATTTATCATGTATTGCATCATTTGTTTATTGCGTGGGTAGTCTTCAAAAGTCATTTCAAACGAAGCCAATTCATCGTTTTTATATTGGTTTCGATTATTGAAAGCACGTTTGAATGGCATAAACAGACCTTTTCGAAGATCAAAACCAGTAGCATAAACCTTAAGGCGTTTAATTCGCGATACCTCAAACTCTAGTTCCTGCTCAAATTCACGACCACCACTAATCAGTTGGATACTTTCTGTCTCGATACTCTGTTTCAGGTCTTCCGGATCCATGTCGTAGTCGCAGTATACTTTGAGGCTCACAGGTTCACCAAAAGACGATTCAAAGGCATAAATATCTTTGCGTTTGCGAAGTATCTGATCCATATAAAAGACATCCATCTGGTCAAACAGGTTATATACCTTAGCCTCAAATATGGCCACCTTGGCCGTATCTGGAGCATCTTTAATATGAACACGCGTTGGTGTAAACAAGGCTTTTTTAACACCATCGGATGATATGGCAGTGCTGTCATACCATACTTTTACAGCATGTGAATTAACATAGGTGGCAGCTCCAACAACGCCGGGAATGGTTTTCATTTGATTGACAAATGAAATACTACTTCCATAACATTTAATGTTCTTTAAACCTTCGTATTCGAATGTACTTGCCTTGGCAACAACCTGTTCCTCACCCCATTTAATATTCACAGTTGGTATTTCAAGTTTGTTACCCAGGTAAATACCTCCAATGACTAAAACGCCAAGGGCAAGAATCGGCATCCATCGAAAGTTGTTCTTATTATTAACCAATAGTGTATTATCTACAGGGCAGGCACCAAGACAATCACCACAAAGGTTACAATCAGCATGCGTTACCACTTCAAGTGATGCAACATCAATTCCCTGTGGGCACTTCTTTGAACAAAGTCCACAATCAATACATGAATGTGTGTTACGGGTTATTTTAAGCATCTGCATGCTTTTTGTTTTCTCAGGTAGTAATACTTCAAAGAAATAACCGGCAATAAATAAGATGATTAACAGGTATATCCAACTTACTTCAATCTTAAGTGCATAAATAATGGCATAACCAATAACTAAAGTTAGTACAATATAAATATGTTTAAACAGGTTTGAAAAAGCACCTAAAGGACAAACGTAGCGGCACCAAAACATTGGTATTATAGTTGAACCAATAGCTAATATTGCGATAGCTGAAATTGCCATCCATGGCACAACATCTTCACCAAAGCGACTGACAATGGCATAAAATGGATCATATTCTTTACAGAAAAGTTCATTGGATGCTAATGTGAAGTAAAATGTGATACCCAGTAAAGCATACTTCAATACTCTCAGAAGTTTATCGGTAGTTGGGTTGATAATCGCTTGTATCTTAAGTTTGCGCCCCAGCTTACCAAACCACTCTGAAACTGTTCCAAGGGGGCATAGATACCCGCAAAACAACTTGCTGAATAATAAAACACCCACCATCAGAGCAATTCCTAATACCAGTTGCATACCCGACATTGAACAGGCTAATGCTCCATTATTTAAAAAGGTAAATAAAGATTGTATACCGCCTAAAGGGCAATATGCCTCAAAATCGACAAATAGTTGTGGATTTATAATTACCCTGATCAACCAATATATTACAACGGCTAATAATGCCATTTGAATTATGGTACGTACACCATTCTTTTTCACAAACCTTGTCATTAATTCTTTGTTAATTGTTGAATGAGATTTATTTCTGTAACAAATGTGTTAACTCTTATTAACAAATCGGAACCAAACAATATTATGGGGCTATAAAAGGAGGTGTTAGAAAAATATGGTACGACACATCATTTGATAATCAAGTTATTATAAATTGCGAACCATCATTGCATCTTACAACAAAAATTAGCAAAATCATTAATGTTTAGCTGAATTGTTTTATTTTAATAGTACTTTATAACACCTTAACTAAGACTTATGACTTTAAAATTTAAACTTATTAAGAGTAACCTCTTAACTACTAAGAAAGCTTATCATGCTGTTCCTGTATTAAGAAAAACCATTAACCAGGATGATTTAATTGAAGCGATAATAAGACCCGGTAGTGGAATAACAAAAAGTGAAGCCATGTCAATGATAGAAGCCTATCATGATGCTATCGTTAGTTTGTCTTTGTAAAAGCAAAGAGAGAAAAGAGAATATTTTCTTTGGA
>NZ_CEXQWX010000008.1:40205-78825 GCF_982718395.1 Carboxylicivirga sp. | reverse complement strand
ATAGATTTCTTGAAAGCCGGAGCCGTTACTGCTGTTGGCGCAGCTGTTCTCCCCCAGGTTCTTTCCGGTTGTACGACCGGTCCGGCAAAAATCGGAGGTGAAATGACTATTCATGATTATTTAGAACACTTTGGTGTTACAGAACAAATGATTCAGCAAATTATTGCTGAAGGATTATCTAAGGGTGGCGACTATTGCGATGTATTCTTCCAACATAGTATCGGTAACTATATAGGACTGGAAGATAATGCTGTTAATCGAGCTTATTCTGACATTAGTTTTGGTGTTGGTATCCGTGTGTTAAAAGGCGATCAAACAGGATATTCATTTAGTGAAGAGGTAAGTCTCGAAGCCATGAAATCGGCAGCTAAAACAGCAGCAAATATTGCTAACACAAGTTCGCATGTTGAACCTGTGGCTTTTGAATCGCCTAAACTTCCAAGCTATTACAAAATAAATACTCCTTGGGAAGAAGTATCGATTAATGAAAAGATTCCTTATCTGCAAAAAGTCAATGAAAAAGTATTTGCCTTAGACGGACGGGTTATTAAATCTAATGTATGGTTTAATGATGAAACATCTTACGTCCTCTTTGCAAATTCTGAAGGCCGGATGACCTGCGATTATCAGCCAATGGCACAGCTTTCGGTTAGTGTAACGGCAGAGCAGAATGGTCAGAAAGAACAAAATTATTTCGACTATTCAGGCCGAAGAGGTATTGAATTCTTCACGCCCGAAGCAATTAATACTTTAGCTACCGAAGCAGTTAAGCGAACTGTTTCGTTGTTTGATGCTGTAAAACCTAAAGCAGGTGAATTACCAGTTGTTTTAGCTGCAGGTAGCTCTGGAATTCTTCTTCATGAAGCCATTGGTCATGGTATGGAAGCAGACTTTAACCGCAAAGAGACTTCCATCTTCAGCGATAAGATTGGTAAAAAAGTAGCTAAAGACTTTGTATCCATTGTTGATGATGGAACGAATCCTAATATTCGCGGATCTTTAAATGTGGATGATGAAGGTAATGATACCGAAAAGACCTACATGGTAGCTGGTGGAACTATGGAGTCGTATTTACATGATCGTATCAGTGCCAGACATTATGGTATTAAACCAACCGGTAACGGTCGTCGTGAATCGTTCCGTCACATGCCAATGCCACGTATGCGCAACACATATATGGAAAATGGTCCGCATAAAAAAGACGAGATCATTGAAACAGTGAAATATGGTGTATATGCTGAGTCATTCTCCAATGGTCAGGTTATGATTGGTGCAGGTGATTTCACGTTCTACGTTAAGTCGGGTTACCTTATTGAAGATGGTAAACTAACACGTCCTATTAAAGACATCAACATTATTGGCAACGGCCCTAAAGTATTGGCCGATATTGAGATGGTGGCTGATGATCTGAAAATGGCCGAAGGAGGTTGGACCTGTGGTAAAAACGGACAAGGTGTGCCGGTATCGCAAGGTTTACCAACCGTTAAAGTTTCGAAAATCACCGTTGGTGGTGTTAATGCTTAATCAATAACCCGAAAAACAAACAACAATGAACAATAAAGAACGACAAGAACTGGCCATGTGGGCCGTTGAGTTCGCAAAAAAGAAAGGTGCTTCTGAAGTGGCAGCATCAATCAATAATTCGCGCTCGGTTGAGATCGAAGTGCGTGAGCAGAAGATTGAGAAGATTAAAGAATCAACAACCAATGGACTCAATCTGAATATCTATCGTGATCATAAATATTCAGGTCACTCAACCAATAACTTGAATAAAAAAGATCTGGAGAAATTCATCACCGAGGCTGTTGAAGCTACTAAATACCTTACAGCAGATGAATTCAGAGAATTACCTGATCCTTCACTTTATCCAACTGATCTCAAAAGAGATTTGAAACTTGAAGATAAATCATACACGAATGTTGCACCTGAGCAACGCGTTAAGATTGCCAAAGAGATTGAGCAAATAGCCCGATCAAAGAGCGATAAGATAATCTCGGCCACAGGTGGTTTTAGTGATGATTATTCAGAAAGCGTATTAGTGCACAGTAATGGCTTGGTTGCCGAGCGCGCTTCTACTTCATTTTGGGCAGGTGGCGAAGTAACTGTCAAAGATGGTGATGCCCGTCCGGAAGGCTATCACTGGGGTGGCAGTCGTTTCTTCAACACAATGCCAACACCTGAAGAACTTGGTTCCAAGGCTGCAGAGAACGCTATTCGCAAAATGGGGCAGACAAAAATTGCTTCAGGCAAATACGATATGTTGATTGAAAACCGCACTGCCGGACGTTTATTATACATGTTTGTTCGGCCAATGTCGGCCAGAGCCTTACAACAAAAAAGCTCTTACCTTGATGGCATGTTAGGCAAAGAAATAGCTTCGCCGGTATTAACGGTAATTGATGATCCACTCATCGAGGGAGGATTCGCATCGCGTTTATACGATGGACAGGGAATTGCTGCCAAAAAACGTATCATGATTGAAAAAGGTGTTCTGAAAGAGTATTACATTGATAATTATTACGGCAAAAAGTTAGGTATGACACCTAATGGTGGTTCAACCTCTAACGTACGTTTCGACCTTGGTACACGAGGTTTTGATGAGATTGTTAAAGATGTAAAATCAGGCATATTTGTAACCTCGTTTAACGGTGGTAATTCCAATGCTACAACAGGTGATTTCTCATTCGGCGTATCCGGCTTCCTGGTTGAAGGTGGTAAAATTGTAAAGCCGGTTAATGAAATGAATATCTCAGGCAATGCTAAAGAGTTCTGGAAAAAATTAACTGAGCTTGGAAACGATCCTTATAAATACTCAAGTCTATTGAGTCCAACCTTAATGTTCAAGGACATTGACTTTAGTGGATTATAGAATATTATTATCGGAATGAAAAACGGGGAAGCCAAATTGGCTTCCCCGTTTTTATAATAGCAATTCACTAATCTTCAATACAAACTGTTAATGCCTTCTCAAATTCGCCTTGCTTAATTAACTCCTTTGCATAAGCATGAACAGCCTTTCTTCTGGATTCAATACTTGAATAATTTGAAATAAGCTGTTTATAGGCCTCACTTGATTTCTCCTTCTCAAGTTGATCTTTATCAGGAAAACCAGGCAGATTAGCCAACAAGCCCAAGTCATTGCCAGTCAGCACATCACTTTGCCTAATATAATCCGGTAAGCGATCGTAGCCCATTGCCACTGTAGTACCCGGTTTTTCTACTTCAAAAACTGCATTTCCGTTAGCGCGGCAATAATAATCCTTACCCATGCGTCCTACCCAATCAGCTTTTTGTGGGTCTACTGCCCCGAATTCATCCAGAATATTTTCGTCCACATGAATTTTAAGTACCTCACAAATCACCATGTTACCTGCCCCTCCTTCAGAACCTGTCTCTATTACTTCAATAACTTTACACTCAAATTGTGCCGGTGACTCTTTCACTCGATATGGCTTTACAAGGTCGCTTTCGATTGGTGTAAAACCAGCTTTAATGAATTCGTTGACTCCTTTGGCAAATTCATTACTTGCCAAACTCACCTGATTCACCATCGGAAAATTAACCATATTGATCACCACTTCAGGCACTTCCTTAACATTCTGATAGCTATGTTTGGTTGTATTATCACGAACGCGACGAGAGGGAGAAAACACCATAATAGGTGGGTTAGCCCCAAAAGCATTGAAAAAGCTGAAAGGCGATAAGTTAGGATTTCCATCTTTATCAACTGTACTGGCAAATGCAATTGGCCGAGGTGCCACACACCCAGTCAGATAACCAAACAATTTCGAAACAGGGATTTCACCCGGAATTATTTCTTTCATACAATATTATTTAGTCGGTAAAATCTTGCAAACAGATTCGCCAAACCCAATTCGCAGCCCATCCTTTTCACCATAAGCTCGCATGATAACCGTATCCATATCATTGATGAATTTACGTTCACTACCATCATTTAACTTCAAAGGTTTAGTCCCTCTCCAGGTAAGTTCGAGCATCGATCCAAATGAATTTTCTTCCGAGCCACTAATGGTACCCGAAGCATACATATCACCCACATTAATATTGCAACCATTAACTGTTTGATGAGCCAATTGCTGACTAATGTTCCAATACAAATATTTATGGTTTGACTGACAAATTAAGTTCTCCTCCCCTCCTTCGGGTTGAATCAATACTTCCAGACTTATGTCAAAACTTCTCTTGCCATTACTCTTTAAATAAGGAAGCACCTCAGGATTCTGTTCTGGTGATTCCGTTCTGAATGTATCGAGTGCATCAAGCGTGACAATCCATGGTGACACCACAGACCCAAAGCTCTTACCAAGGAAGGGCCCTAAAGGTACATATTCCCAGCCTTGAATATCGCGTGCCGACAGATCGTTAAATATCAGCATGCCAAAAATATAATCTTCAGCATTCTCAATACTTACACATTCACCAAGTTCTGTTTTTTTACCACAAACAAAAGCCATCTCCAACTCAAAATCCATGAGTTTGGAAGCTCCAAAAACAGGCACATCCTGTTCAGGTGGTTTCATCTGTCCCTTAGGGCGATGAATATCGGTTCCGCTCACCACAATGGATGAACTGCGGCCATGGTAACCTACTGGTAGATGTTTCCAGTTAGGCATCAAGGCATTTTCCTTTCCTCGAAACATGATACCAACATTGGTTGCATGCTCAATACTTGAGTAAAAATCTGTATAATCTCCTACTTCAACAGGTAACAAAGTATCAACTTCAGAAATATCAAATAGCACCTTGGATCGATGACCCGTGTTCTTTGCCAATTCATTGTTTTTCTCATCAAAAAGTTCGATTAAAACCTTCCGAACACTTTGCCATACAGGTTTACCAAGTTCGATGAAGCGGTTTAATGAGGAAGTATTAAATACATTCTCAGCCACTTCGATGATTGATTGTAAATAGCCAAGCTCGTATAAGGCGGCCAGGTTAATGACTGTATCGCCAATTCTTGTGGCCACCACAACTTCCTTATTTGGTAAACGAACGATTCCGAAAGGAATATTCTGTATAGGAAAATCACTTCTGGCATCAACTGTTAGCCATGATTTTTGGTTTATATTCATTCTTAAAACCTTACTTGTTTATATTTCAATAATTTATTGAAGAAAAGGTTATAAAGTACCTCTTCTTTCCTGCTCTAATTCAATGGATTCAAACAAAGCTTTAAAATTTCCTTTTCCAAATGAAGTAGCCCCCTTGCGTTGAATAATCTCATAGAATACAGTCGGACGATCTTCAACCGGCTTAGTGAATATCTGCAGCAAATAGCCCTCATCATCTCTGTCAACCAGAATTCGTAACTCCATTAATGCGGCTACTTCTTCATCAATTTCTCCAACACGATTTAGAAGATTCTCATAATAGGTATCCGGAATTGTCAAAAACTCGACTCCCCGACTACGCAATTCTCTCACTGTTTTAATGATATCATCAGTTGCCATCGCCACATGCTGTACGCCTGGTCCCTTATAGAAATCAAGATATTCTTCTATCTGCGACTTTTTCTTTCCTTCAGCCGGTTCGTTAATAGGAAACTTAATACGACCATTACCATTTGACATCACTTTACTCATCAATGCAGAGTATTCGGTTGAGATGTCTTTATCATCAAACGAAATTATTTGCTTAAATCCCATTACTTCAGAATAGAATTTAGCCCATACATTCATCTCATTCCACCCAACATTACCCACCATGTGATCGACATATTTCAGGCCTACTGTTGATGGCTGATAATCTGGCTTCCATTCAACAAAACCAGGCAGAAATACACCTGAATACTTGCTACGATCAACAAACAAATGAACCGTTTCGCCATAGGTATGGATGCCAGAAATACATACTTCTCCTTTTTCATCTGATATTGTCCCAGGTGCTTTCCAGGCTTTAGCGCCTCGTGCGGTTGTTTCCTTGTATGACTTAACTGCATCTGGTACCCATAGAGCAATAAACTTAACGCCATCTCCATGTATACGAATATGCTCTGCTATTTCAGAATCTGGGGTAAGAGGTGTTGTAAAAACAAAGGTAATTTTATCCTGACGAAGAACATAGGATGTTTTATCTCTGTTTCCGGTTTCTAATCCACTATAAGCCAATGGTTGAAAACCAAAAGCAGTTTGATAATAATGGGCTGCCTGCTTTGCATTTCCTACGTAAAACTCCACAAAATCAGTTCCATCAATTGGGAGAAAATCTGTTGATTGAGTACTCATATTTTAGATTTAAGTTAACCATGATTTAAAATAATCCTTGTCTTCTAATTCAAGGGCTTGTTTGGTAATTTTCAGCGGCTTAAAAGTATCCACCATAACAGCCAGCTCTTTTGTTTCTTTGGCACCGATACTTTTCTCAACAGTACCAGGGTGCGGGCCATGAGGAATACCTGTTGGATGTAGAGTAATCTGTCCCATGTTAACCGATTTGCGGCTCATAAAATCGCCATCCACATAATACAACATCTCGTCAGAATCAACATTACTGTGGTTGTATGGCGCCGGAATCGAATCCGGATGATAATCATACAAACGGGGAACAAATGCACATACGACAAAATTATGCGCTTCAAAACTTTGATGAACCGGTGGTGGCTGATGAACACGCCCTGTAATTGGTTCAAAATCATGAATAGAAAATACGTATGGATAATGGTATCCATCCCAACCAATTAAGTCAAACGGGTGAGAAGCCATATGGTATGGAAATATGGTATGATCACGTTTGACTAAAACTTTAAAATCACCTTTTTCATCGTGTGTTTCCAGGTTAATTGGAGGTTTAATATCACGCTCACAATATGGGGCATGCTCCAATAACTGTCCCATACTATTAATATATCGCTTAGGATAACGAACAGGACTATACGATTCGATGATAAAAAACCGATTATCCTCCTGATCCAAATCTACCTGGTAAGCTGTTCCACGCGGGATAACCACATGATCTCCATATTTAAAAGGAAGGTGACCATAAATAGTTTTCACCACACCTGTTCCTTTATGAATAAAAATGATCTCATCAGCTTGTGAGTTCTTAAAAAAGTAATCACTCATACTTTTGCGAGGTGCTGCAAAATAAAGACAGACATCATTATTAAACAAAACAGGTACACGACTTTTTAAGTAATCATCTTCAGCCGGCACATCGAAGCCTTTAAAACTCCTGTGCTGCATATTTTTATCAATGGCTGCTTCCGGTGCAACTGAATAGGGCTCTTCCACATCCAACACCAGGGTTGGCGGGAAACAATGATAAGCCAGTGTTGACACATCCGAAAATCCCTCCGTCGAGATTAATTGTTCGGAATACAAATCACCATTGGGCTTACGAAACACTGTATGTCGCTTTGGTGGTATTTCACCTAATTTGTGGTAATGGGGCATTATCTGTTGTTTTTTAGGGGTTATAAATTCATTTCAGGTATTTCTCCTTCTACAATTAGATTTCCTTCGGTAGCTTTGACAATCTCTTCAACGCTAACACCCGGGGCTCTTTCTTTCAAAACAAAGCCTTTATCAGACACTTCCAAAAAGGCTAGATCAGTAACAATTTTTTTAATGCATCGGGTACCTGTTAAAGGCAAGGTACATTGCTTTAATAATTTTGATTCACCAGCTCTGTTGGTATGTTGCATGGCTACAATAATATTTTCAGCAGCAGCCACCAGGTCCATAGCTCCACCCATTCCTTTAATCATCTTTCCAGGAATTTTCCAGCTGGCAATATCTCCTTTTTCTGATACCTCAAAAGCACCCAAAACTGTCAGGTTGATATGCCCACCTCGTATCATCGCAAAACTCATTGACGAATCAAAAAATGAGCCGTCTGGCAAAACGGTGACAGTTTGCTTACCGGCGTTGATTAAATCTGCATCAACAGTTTCTGCTGTCGGAAAAGGTCCCATACCCAACAGTCCGTTTTCAGAATGTAAGGTCACATGGATATCATCGGGGATATAATTAGCAATTAATGTAGGTATACCAATTCCGAGATTGATGTAATAGCCATCTTTTACTTCGAGGGCAATTCGTTGCGCTATTTGTTCTTTATTTAAAGCCATAATCAGATTTGGTTGGATAAGGTTAATCGTTCAATCCGTTTTTCATAGTTAGTACCCTGGAAAATATGCTGTACAAATATTCCGGGTATATGAATCTGGTTCGGGTTTAATTGCCCGACCGGAACTATTTCTTCAACCTCTGCTATGGTTATTTTTCCTGCCATGGCCATGCCCGTATTAAAATTTTGCGCTGTGTCCTTAAAAACCAAATTACCAGCTGCATCGCCTTTCCAGGCCTTAACCAAAGAAACATCGGCAGTTAAACCATGTTCCAGAATGTAAGTTCGACCGTTAAACTCTTTTGTTTCTTTGCCGATTGCCACTTCAGTACCTACTCCAGTAGCCACGTAAAAACCAGGAATACCAGCACCTCCGGCTCTAATACGTTCAGCTAATGTGCCTTGCGGGACAAATTCCATTTCCACTTCACCCTTGAGCAGCATTTCTTCAAACTCTTTGTTTTCACCAACGTAGGACGCCAATATTTTCTTTATTTGACGCTTGGTCAGCCATTTGCCCAAACCAAAATTGTCAATACCAATATTGTTTGAGATGACCGTGAGATTCTTGATGTCTGATCCGGCAATTTCATTAATCATATTCTCCGGAATCCCACATAAACCAAAGCCTCCTGCCATGATAGTCATCCCACTTTCAATAAGATGAATTAAATCTTTAGAACTGTTTACCTGTTTCAGCATTCTTGAATATTTATTGAGGGTTACATTTAATTTTTCAATCACCAAAAAGCAATTCAATCTTGATTATTCAACTCACTACCAACAAAATGCTTTACCTGCATAAATCTTGTGTAATTACAAACTCATATCTCAGATTTGTTTATCTTTTTATCCTAATTCAACAAAATAAAGTCAGCAATGTTTTATCAACTTACAATTTTAAACTAGCAACAGCTACCATCATTATATCTTAAAAATCTACTAAACTGACCCTTACAAGAATAAACCACAATTCACCCTGAACATCTTCTAAAAAGTTGATTACAATTTGTTACCAGATCAAATTTTATTACCTATTAAGATTTTGACATCTTTTTATTCTTATTGAGTGAGATTTAATATTTTTGCATCAAAATAAAAAGAGAACAATGGATCCCAATAGCAGTAAGAAACACCTTATCAACCGCTTAAGCCCTGAAGAATTAAAAGAGCGTTTGGCTAAAGAGACTTTTAAACGAACAACAGTTTCATTTTATCGCTATGTGATTATTGATAATCCGGCTGAAATGCGTGACAAGTTGTACTCCATATGGAATAAACTGCAATGTTACGGACGCATTTATATTGCTCAGGAAGGCATTAATGCACAAATGAGCGTCCCAAACCATTGTTGGCAGGATTTTAAAAAAGATCTTGACTCCATTATAGAATTTAAAGACATGCCCTTCAAAATTGCTGTTGAAGATGATGGTAAGTCATTCTTAAAGCTTCAGATTAAAGTACGAAAGCAGATTGTCGCTGATGGACTTCAACCAGAAGAATACGATGTGACCAATGTCGGTAAACACCTTTCGGCCAGCGAATGGAATAAAGCCATAGAACAGGGTGCAATTCTTGTTGATATGCGTAATCATTACGAAAGTGAAATTGGCCGATTCGAAGGTGCAATTCTTCCTGATGCCGAAACTTTTAAAGAAGAATTACCCGAAGTGGTCGATAGGCTTAAAGGTAAAGAATACGAAAAAATCCTGTTGTATTGCACAGGTGGAGTACGCTGTGAAAAAACAAGTGCCTACCTCAAGCATCACGGCTTTTCAGATGTTAACCAGCTATTAGGAGGTATCATCGATTATAGCCGTCAAGTTGAATCTGAGAACCTTGAAAATAAATTTATTGGTAAGAACTTTGTGTTTGACAATCGCCTGGGCGAACGCATAAGCGATGACATTATCAGCCATTGCCATCAATGTGGCTCACCTTGTGACGCCCATGTCAACTGCGCCAATAAGAAATGTAACCTCTTGTTTATTCAATGCGAGAGTTGTAGATCAAAATATGATGCCTGCTGTGGCGCCGATTGCCAAAGTTATTTGCTAGCTTCTCCTGATAAAAAACTTGAATTGGAACAAAAACTGGTATTTAAAAGAGGTAAGCGATTTCATAAACCTCATAAATCGGCCTGATATCTTTTATTTTGAAGCTAAAAGCAGAATCGTTAATTTGCACTTTAACAACTAGAAATTACTTATGAAGATAATATCATGGAATGTGAATGGCCTAAGGGCTGTCATGAAGAAAGACTTTTCTGAGTCCTTTAAAGAAATGAATGCTGATATATTGTGTTTGCAGGAAACAAAAGCTCAAGATGATCAGGTAATAGAGGCCTTAACCGATTTTTCAGATTACCACATAGTTTCAAACTCAGCGGTTAAAAAAGGCTATGCCGGTACAGCTATCATTAGTAAAGAAAAGCCGCTGAACATTACCAAAGACATGGGTATTGAAGAACACGATCAGGAAGGAAGAGTGCTTTGTGCAGAGTACGAAGAGTTTTTCCTTGTAACTGTTTATGTACCTAACTCGGGAAGTGAATTAAAGCGTTTATCGTATCGCCAAAGCTGGGATAAAGATTTCTTCGATTACCTGAAGAAATTGGAAGAAACAAAGCCGGTATTGGTTTGTGGTGATTTTAACGTGGCACATACTGAGATTGATTTAGCACGACCAAAACCCAATTATAACAAGTCGGCTGGTTATATGCAGGAGGAAATTGACGGTATGGACCGCTTTACACAAGGTGGATTAAAGGATACCTTCCGCCATTTTCACCCTGGGGTAAAAGATAAATACTCGTGGTGGAGTTACCGGGCCGGTGCGCGTGGCAAGAATGTAGGCTGGAGAATCGACTATTTCTTAGCCTCTGAAAGCTTTTTACCTCAATTGAAAGATGCATTTATCCTCAATGAGGTTATGGGCTCTGATCATTGCCCTGTCGGAATCGAATTATAATTAATACACTACTTGATAAAAAATTGTGATGACATCTTTTGATACCTCAAAGATGTCATTTTTTTACTGGTCAGCTTTTGACAAAGCATCTGCCAATTCATTACATACCGCCAATTTGCCATCTATTAAAGTAGTTGTGGTAACAATGCCTTTAAGGCATATTTTTTCATCAGGCAAGCGGTAAATATCCTGGTAGAACATGTATTTAATATCTTTATGCTCAACACGTGTTCGAACTACAAAACGATCATTACTCTTCAAAGGTGTTTTATAGGATAGATCAATACGCGCTACCACCGCAACAATATTTCTTTCATATAACTCTTTAAAATTCACCCCAAGCGAATCAAGAAATTCATGGCGTGTATGTTCCAGGTAGTTTTGATATACTGAGTTATTAACGATCCCTTGCAGATCACATTCATAGTCGCGTACTTTAAACTCTAATTCGTATTGATAGTCTTGAGCCATTGTTTATGTTTTAACACACGAAAGTAGAAATAAAAAAGGTGGCTAAAAAGCCACCTTCCATCAATCATCTCAGAAAATTCTAAACCTCTAGTCCTATGATTAATGTGTGGCAATTATTATGCACGTTTGCATCAGAATTACCACGGACAGATGATTTGGGTTAGGTTACAGTGTATCATTCGACTTAATTTTTTAAAGAACAGAGCCTGCCTTTGCAGGCTCCATTCAGATATAAATCCAAATCACACACTAAGATTATCAATATTTTAATTCACTTGATGATAACTTTCTTTGTTACAAAATACCCACGATGACTTACCTTTAAAAAGTATATACCCGGAGTGTTATAATTTAAGGGTTCATTCTTTGATTCTGTTAGTTTATTTCCTAACAGGTCAAATAACTCAGCCTTATAATTAATAATACCTGAAATATTAATTTGTCCATCTGTTGGATTTGGGTATATCTTTAGATTTTCTTCCAATTCATCTTTGATTCCAACATAAACTTCATCATAGATGCCTGTGAATTTAAGGTTGTTATCCGACCATAAATCCCTCCGATACCGATGTGCCAACCAATAACGCATTACTTCTGCCTGGCCTTTGGTAAACATAGATGTACACCCGGAATAATCCATGAAATTTTCGGTATTCACCAATCCGTCCTGGCATAAATTGCCTTTTTTACACTTCCATGTATAACAGCGGGTTTCCGGGGTATCTTCTACTCCATCATCACCACATTGCGTGTATGAAGAACCAAATGTATGACTCAGCCCCAGATAATGTCCTACTTCATGGGTCAACACATCATCACTTGAAGAATCAGTACCTCCACCTAAATATTTGTAATTATAAGTTGGTCCGGCCATTTTACCTCCATTGTCAGTTTCAGGCAAATAACACCACCCAGTGCCATTATTATCGCTGTTAACATTATAGGTCACCCAAACCTGTAAATAACGTTGTTTACCATTGTAGTCACTACCTGTGTTCCAATTAATAGCCTTTTTTAATGTCTGATTGCTTCCCGGATTATCTCCCTTAAAGTTCTTGCTATGATAGGTTACTCCTTCGATTTCATTACCATATGGGTCTTTTTTTGCCAAATGAAAAACAATCTTACAATCAGCAATTTTATTAACAAACGTTGATTGCACGTTTTCAATATCTCGATGTAGACCACTAAAATTAACATTCAGTAGCTCAACCACACGTTTAGCTTTCTCAACAGATAATCGTTTTTCCGGATCTGAAGGATCAAAAACATGAAATACGATAGGAATATGATATGTTTTATCCGAATATGAAGCTTTTAATTGGTTATATTCTACGATACTTACCTCATTTGTACTGCATATAACATGAGGTTCAATATCCTGTGCCAAACAATTTAAATAAAACACGATAAATAATAAACTTACAATAACCCTCATAACCGCCATTTAATAACATTAAAAGAGTTAGAAGCGAATTGCTTCTAACTCTAAAGTTTTATCATTCTGTTTGTCCAGCTCGAATACTTAAACCATTAGCTTCCCAGCCACTTCCGTATATTATCATATTCCTTCCATCTTCAGAAACTGACACTTCCAGCCAAATATTCACAATAACACCTTCAATTTCGGCTCTCATTGCCAGATATCCACTTTTACCAAAATCATTTGGGTGAACAATGGACAATTCGCTAGCTACACCAGAGCTATTCCATTCATAACTACTTTCATTAATTAGCTCGTCTTCAGCAATAATTTCTAAATAGTTGATACCATTTTCTACAAATGATGCCACTGGTGTAGAGTATGTTTCAAGAGCCAATTCGGTAGCACTTCTTTGCCATATACCACCATATACCTCAGTTACAGGATCGGTATCCTCCAGATAAATAAAACCCATCCATTGCCAGGCACCATAGTCATTAGTAATCTGATCTACATGAACATAACCACCATCTTGCCAGTAAAATCCACCAATAATATTGTGGTATTCAGGTGTAGGAACATTACGGTAGACTTTAATGGATATACGACTGATATCTCCTAATGGGCAAACTTCAGAACCAAGATCCAATATGATCATTCGTTCCTGATCATCAAAAGGAATAAGTGAACAATCCAATGGTATTTCAACAATGTTAGTTTGCAAGCCTTTTCTAAATGCTACCTCTGAAGGATAAGTATACGCTTCAACAGGTACATCACTTGCATCATCTAATGTAAGAGTGACTTTAGTCGCTTCAGATACATTCCAATCAGCCGAAACATTAAAACGAATTGTTTTTAAATCTGTACTTTCACCAATAATCATGGCATCCACTTCTGCTGTTTCAAATCCTATAGTTGAATCTGCTAATGCGATTAAATCAGGTGTATCATCATCGTCGTCACAACTAACAAATAAAAGTGCGACCAATAAAATATAGAGGTAATATTTAAATTTAGTTTCCATATCCTGGGTTTTGTTCGATGTTGTCATTTATTTTTATTTCTGAATCAGGAATAGGTAATTGCATATGGTAATCATCAAATGCAACATCCTGAACGGTTGAAAGAGTTGAAGAAGGTCTTGAAAAATCATTTCCCCATCTAAGAAGATCGCGCATTCTTATGCCTTCACCCAGAAATTCTAATCGTTTCTCTAATTGGATTTCTGCCAAAGTAACATTTGTACGATTTGAAGGCGTAGTAAAATACCTGTTATTAACTAGTTCAAAGGATTGTAATGCTTCTTCATGACGATTTAGTCGCTTGCATGCTTCTGCTTTAAGAAGGGCAATTTCTGAAGCTCTCATTATATTAAAATCACCCAATCCATTTGTATATGAGATATTACCAACTCCATTATCCAGTAAATCATCCAAATCTTCAACAAAGTAATCAGATGGTGTAAACTTACCGAAGATGCGATGTCCATGTAAAGAAATAAACTGACCTTTAGATATCTCCAATGCTGATGCATCAACATGATCATACCCGGCACCTACATACTTGTCATAGTTTTCAGTCCATGAGAAATAGTCGTAGAAATATTTTAAGCGCATATCTTCATCCTCAAATAAATCTACAGTTTCGGTGTAAACTCTAACTGTTTTAGATGCATTATTATTAGAATCCCACTGGGCACAGTGAGTGCCAGTTGCATTATATTCATCACTAATTGCCCGGGCAACCAGAATCGACTCTGACAACACTCTGGAAATTCCATTTTCCAACTCTGTAAAATCCATCGAAGGCTGAACAACGTCCAGTGCCTGATTAGCATGCTCAACAGCCTTCTCGAGTGCCTGTTCTGAAGTTATATTAACACCCTCTGCCAGCTGATAACTATTTGATGAACCAATTGGACCAGCCAGATTCATATACATTCGTGTTAATAAACCATGTACTAAAGCTAGATTTGCTCTTTCCGGATTCATCCCATTACCAATCAATATAGCGGCGCTTTTTAGATCATCATAAATCAAACGATAGATTTCAATGACACTAGATCTGACCTCATCATCATTTCCATAATCAGAAACAACGATCAATGGTACGCCCAAATTATCTCCACTATTCACATGTACAGGTTTACTAAAGGCATTCAATAAGTCTAAATAGGCCAAAGCACGCATTGTTTTTGCCTGAGCAATGTAATCATCACGAATCTCCTGCTCAGTAATGCCAATTAATTCATTATTAATGATCAGATTAGCCGCATCAATTATTTGGTAGGCTTTTGGCCAGATGTTGTATGCCACATTATTATCTGCAAGTCCCTGATTATAATTGAAGATATTAATAAAAGTATAAGGGCCATCTTGAGTAAAGTTCAAATCATCAGCACGAGCTTCATTAAAGTAAGGAACATAATACTGAACGTACGAATACATGGCTGTAGCATATATGCCATTCAGCGCTAATTCACACCCTTCCTTACTCTTTAACAACACTTCACTTGTTGTACTATCGGTTGGATTACGTTCCAAAAAGCTATCTGAACAACTAACCAAACCTAACAATATGAATATCACTAATATATTTTTCATGATCGCGTTTTTAGAAATTTAAATTAACACCAAACGTTACAGAAGTCATAGGCGGCACAACCCAGCCACTGGTATCTCCATTCAGACCTAATTCCGGATCGTAACCAGTAAAATCTGTTAGCGTCCATAAGTTTTCACCCATCACATAAACGCGAACATTCTTAAGACGAACTTTTTCTAACCACTGATCAGGTAATGTATACCCAAGTGTTACCAACTTGAGCTTTAAGAAATCAGATCGTTGTAAAAAACGTGTATATCGCCACCAGGCATGACTCGGAACAATATGCACATACATAGGGTTATCAGAAACATCACCAGGATTCTGCCATGAGTTAATGACTTCTTTTTCGAGGTTAAACTGTGGTTGAGCTCCATCAGAATTAACCATTCCTTTAACATTATTATAGGCATAATTGCCAACGCTATAATAAAACATGAAAGAAAGGTCAAAATTCCTGAATGTGATATTGTTGTTGATTGCACCAAAGAAGTCAGGTGCTGCATCACCCACATCATAATAAGAACCATCCTCCCAATCGTTTGTAACCGTTGTTTTACCTGTTGGATTCTCATCGGCATCAAGAACCTCTTTGTACCATAAAGGACCACCTGTTAAAGGATCTACTCCGGCCCATTTTTTCATCCGGAGATTATACATGGAGCCTCCCTCATCACGATATGTCTGACCATCGCCTGACCAGTTATCTCCGTACCATTCTAATATCTCATTCTCATTTGCCGTGTATGTTAAATTCGTATCCCAATGAAAATTAGGGCTATCAAAAATGGTGGCTCCTAAAGATATCTCCCAACCTTTATTTTGAATTTCACCTACATTCTCCATTCTGGAGTTTCCATTTGTTCCTCGAGCTCCCGTGTAATATCCAATTTCTTTATATAAAAGGAGGGCATCTGAAATTCGATTATAATATTCTACAGTACCATAAATGCGATTGAAGAATTTATACTCTACTGCAATATTGGCATTTTTATTACCTTCCCATGCCAACATTTGATTACCTATCTGATTCAAGTACGCAGCTTTTTGGTTATTATAGTCACCATCTACTTCATAAATGCTTTGCCATTTGTAGTTACCAATGCCATCATTACCGTTTACACCATAAGAGGCTCTCAACTTCAGGTTATTGATAAACCCAAGGTTCTTAATAAAATCCTCTTCCGAAATACGCCATGTGGCACCTGCTGACCAAAAATCACCCCAACGATTTTCAGGACCAAATTTACTGGAACCATCTCGGCGATAACTACCTGACAGGTAGTATTTATCCAGAAGTCCATACTCTAATTGACCTAAATATGATATCCGGGCATTCTCAGCAGTTCCTGAACTGATCCATTTTTTCTCGTTAGCTGCGCTTAATTCTTTGTTGATTTCCCACATACTGTAATCTTCTCCACGAGCTGAAACAGTTTTATATTCATACTCTTCAACTTCGTAAACTGCAGTAGCTTTGATATTATGCTGATTAATACGTTTTTCGTAAGTAGCCTGAGCAAATGCATTTATCGTTCTGTATGTTTCTTCATATTTTTCACCATAACCATTTACACTTACACCTGCTCCATATTCAGGATGATAAAAATATGATTCACTTCGCTTTGTCAGGTTTGCTGAAGCTTGTCCTTTTAATGTGAGTCCATTAAAAGGCTTAACGTTGATATACGGCGAAACAAAAACATTAAAACCATCATAACCTTCTTCATAAGATTCTATCTCAGCCAGTGGATTACGTTCCCTTCCATAGTATACCTCATTCCAGTGATAAACCTTATTACCAGAAGCATTATGAATGATATCGCCATAATTGTATAAAGATTCATCGTAATCAGTGGTTGTAACACCAGCCCGTTCATATATAGGTATAGCATTATTGAAAGTATATACATCCCAAAGTGACCTATTTTCTCGTCCTTCAAAATAACGGGCATTTGAATTCAGACCAAACTCAACTTTATCACCAATCATGTTATTGGCATTAATGGTGTAATTGATTTTCTTATAATCATTACCAATCAAAATACCTTTTTGATCAAAATAAGCTAAAGAAGTATATACATTTCCTTTATCATTGCCGCGACTGACGGATACATGAAAATCATTAATATCACTTGTTCGGTAAACTTCATCTAACCAATCATTATCATACAATAACCGGGCGTCTGATTTTAAATTACCACTATCGTCGAATGGCATATCATAAGCCTCACGGTCACTTCCAGTATATTTCACATATGGATTATATCCAACTGTATTAAAAAGTTCCTCATGGGCATATGTAACAGGGTCTCGCTGATCTGCATTATCTTCACTTAATGGAAAATATTTCCTCTCATTGTATAAACCTTCCCAAGCTTTCGACATATACTCATTGGCATCCATAAGTTCAAACTTACTCTTTGAGCGCCATCCAAGTGTTTTATTGTATTTTATACTTACCTGGGAATCACCCTTACCCTGTTTAGTGGTAATAACAATCACCCCATTTGCTGCTCTTGATCCATAAAGAGAAGCTGCCGCTGCGTCTTTTAGAATTGTCAGTGTCTCAATATCCTCGTTACGAGGCACGGGAGCACCAGCTACACCATCAACAACATAAAGCGGTGCACTCCCTGCATTTGCCGAGCCAATACCCCTGATTCTAATTGCAGCACCATCACCAGCTGCTGCACTATAAGAAGCAACTTGGACACCAGCAACGCGTCCCAGCAAAGCTTTAGAAACTGTATTTGAACTGGTTTTTAGCAGATCATCTTTTTTTACGATTTCCGCACTACCGGTAAATGTTTCTTTCTTCGCTGTACCATACGCTACAACCATCACTTGTTCGATGTCATGCATTTCTTCAACAAGTGTAATATTAATGGTCGAACGACCTCCAACAGCGATAATCTGGGTTTCAAATCCAATAAATGAGAATACAAGATTCGTTTCTGATGATGGAATCTCTAATTCAAATTCCCCATCAATGTTTGTGATGGTACCATCTGTTGTTCCTTCAATTATAACATTTACACCCGGAAGTGGCTCTCCGTTAACACCGCTGACTCTTCCGCTCACTTTTATAGTTTGAATGATACTTTCATTCCCCATTTTTTTGCTGTGCACAAAAATCAGGTTATTATCCAGTATTTTATAAACATATGGTAAACCTTCTAACGCTTTATCCAATACGCTAAATACATCTTCATTGGAGGCATTTACTCGGATTGTTACAGATGCATCAACATCGTCGTTATTAAAGAAAAACTTGAAATCACTTTTCTTCTCAACTTCTTCAAATAGTTTAGCCAGCTCAATCTTTTCAGATGAGATGCTTATGTTTTTCTTTTGCGAAAAGCCCGTTGCCGAGACTTGCAAAAGACTGATGACTGACAATATTACTGTAAGTCTCATAATTAGGTAAAGTTTTTGCATGCTTTTCTTATCAAAAAAGGCATGACGATCCAATTTTAATTTCATAGATTTGTAATGTTTAGGTTCAACTTAAACAGGATTTAATTTTCTTAAGACCGGAGAATGTGGCAGCATTTTCCGGTTTTTTTTATTCATTTTATTTGTTCTACATAGGCAATGGTTAATTTATGGTTATATGAATAGTGCCATTCAATTTTGTAAATTGTATTCCGTTTGACATGGCCATTATATTTAAAATATCTTCCAGACTTTCATTTTCAATTACACCGGTAAAACGCAGCCCTTTCACCTCATCTTGAAGTTCAATATCAACCCCGTACCACTTTTCCAAACGTTTTGACAGTACAGACAACGGCTCGTTCCTGAATATTAACTGTCCTTGTGTAATAGCTGTATAAACAGCCATATTGGGTTCTTCAATTTTGTGTAAATTCTTTTCCTTTTTATTGAAAACTGACTTTTGCCCAGGCATTAAAATACAGCTTAAATCTTTTCCGCATACGGAAACATGAACTTTGCCTTCTTCTAAAACTGTTTCTACAACTGGCGATTGCTTTGCTGCAATTAATTTAAACCGGGTTCCTAAAACTTTGACAGCATGATCTTCCGAAATAACGACAAAAGGTATGTCGGGCTGATGGGTTACATCAAAAAAAGCTTCTCCTGACAAACTCACTTTTCTGAGCTTTTTGTTAAAATCGGAAGTATATGTTAAAACGGTTTCGCCACCAAGCCACACCTGAGTACTATCAGGCAATAAAACTAATTTACGTTGCCCCATCTCAGTGGAACAACTATACTTCATCAATTCTTCGGTTTCTGGCGACAAGCTCATTTTACCAATAAAAAAAACAATAAGAATTGAAGCAGCTACACTTGCATATTTAAGCCATACAAAACGATTTGTTTTTGGCTTATTATTGTGAATACGTTCCTGGAAACGATTAAAAGCACCTGTCGCATCAAATTGATTTGCGTTACTAACATTCCAAATGTCGCGTATCTCAATAAAGTGCTTTCTAAAAGATACATCTTCGTTTAATAAAGCTTTTAGTTCCTCACACTCTTCCGAACTAGCCTCACCTGAAAGGTATCGAAAAATCAATCGTTCGTTATATTTATTATTTGCCATTAATTGCGCTGTTTACATATATGATGCATAGCACAATTAATACCCTGTACGAAAAAGCTGTTTTTGTTATTATTTTTTCAGAAACACACTATACCTATTGAATACCAGCCAATAACAAACTCAAAAGAATAGGGCAGTATTCTTTTAATTCATTACGTAAAAAACTCAATGCCCGGGTCATATGCATTTCAACAGTTTTGATTGAAATACCAAGCTCAATGGCTACATCTTTATTCCGAATACCCTTGTAACGTTTAAGCATAAAAACCTTTTGAGCTTGTTCCGGCAATTTCTTTATTGCTTCCTCAATTGCTTCCTCAACTTCCTTTATTATCAAGCTGTCATGTTCATTAAAATCGTCCAGCAACCTAAAGGCAGTTTCATTTTCATATTGTTTTTGAGCTAATTTATACTTTTTTCTTTCGCTATGTTGTTGCCTGATGTAGTACATGCAGTTATTATAAACAGCTTGAAAAAGGTACGATTGAATGGAAGTTGAAATGACGATGTCTCCCTTTTGCCACATCTTAAAGAATGTATCCGACACGATATCTTCTGCTACGTCGTTGGAATCCACGTAGCGCAAGGCATATGCGCATAAACGTTGATAATAGGTTTCAAACAAATATTTATACACATTTTCCTGCCTTTCAATATTGCCGTTATTGATGTGAGGCTGTCTGATTTGATTCACTTTTAAAACTTATGAAAGTAAAAGTAAAAAAAAATCTTAACAGCCAATATTTTTTAGTACGAATCCATAAAAGCAAAAAGGCTGCCAAATGGCAACCTCAATATCTTATTTTGCAAACAAGCTTAATCTTTATCTTCCTCTTTAAATTTAAAGAGCTTATACATTTTTTCGAAGATTTCAGTATTATCATATACACCTATAAACTCCTCTGCTCCGGCACCAAAAGCAAAAACAGGTACCATAACAGCCGTGTGGTCTCCCGAAGTAAAACCAGTTTCGACATAGCCTTCATACGGATTTCCATCATTAACTGTCATTCCTCCAGTTTCATGGTCGGCAGTAACAATCACCAGAGTTTTTCGATCTTTAATGGCAAACTGTAGAGCCTCGGCCAGTGCTTTATCTAAGTCCAACACCTCACCAGTTACGTAAGAAGCATCATTTTGGTGACCTCCCCAATCTATCTGACTTCCTTCCACCATCAAGAAAAAACCTTTGTTATCATTATTACTTAGTATCTCAATGGCTTTTGTAGTAGATTTAGTGAGCATCTCTCCCCGATCTCTATATCCTCGATTATGCCCAACAGCTGTTAAAACTGCCAATTTTCCATCTTTCTTACTAGCAACTTCATCAATATTGTACCCAACATGGTATCCTTTCTCATTCAATTCAAGAACTAAATTACGGCCGTCGACTCGTTTCGTAAAAAAATCAGCTCCACCTCCAATAAACACATCAATATCTGTGTTCATAAAATCACCGGCAATTGCCTCATACATGCTCCTTTGTGGTTGATGGGCAATAAATGAGGCGGGTGTCGCATGCGTTATAGCTGAAGTTGATACCAAACCTGTTCCTTTTCCATTACGTTCGGCATATTCCAATATTGTTGTCAACTTATTGCCATTCATGTCTACACCTATGGCTCCATTATATGTTCGTTTTCCTGTTGAAATCGCAGTACCTCCTGCTCCTGAATCTGTTACGTAGTAATCAGCACTTTGTGTTTTATTAAATCCGATATATGGCATCTGCTCAATATTCAAACCATTATTAACTGTAATACCTGCAAAAATCTGAGCAACCCCCATACCATCACCAATGAAAAGTATAATGTTTTTCGGACGCTTTTTAAACCGGATCTCATCATAATTTACATCAATAAGCTCATGCTTTTTCTCAATTGTATATTTATATTTCTTATTAAGATCTTTATAATCTTCTTGCGCCTGAATATCAACTACAGACGTTACCAGTAATCCTATAATTAGTGCTGTCAGTTTTTTTACCATCTTCGTAAAATTTATATGTAATTGAATAGCATCAGGTAGCCATTCTTTCTGAATAATTTCCGTTTAATTATGGGTTGAGATGTAACGAAAAAAACATAATTCAATAAGAAAAACAACCTCTTAACTAGTTTGTTTAGATAATTTAAGCCAATTTCACCATTCAATGGTAAATCATATTTAAAATGGATAAAACAAAGATACTATTCGTATGTCTGGGTAATATTTGCAGAAGCCCAAGTGCAGAAGCCGTAATGAAAGCAATTGTCAATAAAGCTGGTATGAATGATTTATTTGAAATTGATTCTGCCGGTGTGACCGGATATCATGCAGGCGAGCCTGCTGACCAACGAATGCAAAGACATGCTCTGCAACGAGACATTCACCTAACCAGCATAAGCAGACAAGTTAGAAGCCCTGATGATTTCAAGTACTTTGATTATGTCATTGGTATGGATGATCAGAATATGGATGATCTTTTTCACTTGTGCCCTTCAGGTAATGGATACTCAAACAAGATTAAGAAAATGACCGATTATTGTACCACACACTCTAACACATCAGTACCTGATCCTTATTACGGTGGTGCAGCAGGGTTTGAGTTAGTTCTGGATATACTTGAAGATGCTTGCGAAGGTTTGCTCGAATCCATTCAAAATGAAAGATAGAATAACAAATTACATCGAAGATCGATTGCAGTGCCGAATCGTTGATCATGAAATGGTGGGCGGTGGCTGCATTGCTCAAACCACCTTTCTTTCAACCGATGATAGACGCTCATTCTTTTTGAAACAAGGTTTTAAAGGTGATATGTTCCTAAAAGAAGCCAATGGTCTTAATGAACTCAGAAAAAGCCAATCGATCAGAATACCTGAAGTAATTCTTGTTAATGATGAATTTCTGTTATTAGAGAAAATAAATGCCGGAATTAAATCTACCGGGTTCTATACCACTTTTGGAGCAGCCTTTGCCAACATGCATCGTTTTACTGGTAAAGCTTTTGGTTTTAAAGAAGATAATTATATTGGTTCAACGCCACAACTTAATAGTTGGGAAAGCTCTTGGTTGGATTTCTATTTCACGAAACGTTTACTTTTTCAATATCAATTGGCTGAAAAAAAAGGATATGCGGACAGAACATTTCAGGAAGCATTCAAAAATTTGGAGCAACTATTACCAAACATATTGCAAGGTAGTGAAGAGTCTCCATGTTTATTGCACGGTGATTTATGGGGAGGTAATTATATGATCGACGAAAATGGAAGTCCGGTACTGATTGATCCTGCAGTTTACTATGGTCACCGGGAAGTCGATTTAGCTATGACTAAGCTCTTTGGTGGTTTCACTTCGGAGTTTTATAATAATTATCAACAAACCAACCCATTAAAAGAAGGTTACGAATATCGCGAAAATGTATACTTATTGTATCATGTAATGAATCATCTGAATTTATTCGGTACCTCATACAAACCGCAAGCTATTCAACTCATGAAAAGTTATAAATAGTGTCAATAAGAAGACAAGTTGTAATCATAGTGCCTCTAAATAGATGGTAAAGGTTTTAACTACAATTTTCGTGTAGCAGGTGGATATGCTCGCGACAGAGCCTGCTTCTTAGTATACACCTTAAGCGATCGGAATAATATTGATGCCATGAGCTAACCATTGTTGCGCCCAATTTATTCAGTTGTTTTTTGAATACTTCAAAGGGATGATTCGTTCTTAGAGCCTTAACCAATATAACAGACTGAAAACGCTCCTGGTCATCTGCAAAGTCCATCATGATATTAAATTCCTCTCTTGATGTCAGTGGTTCTATTTTGAAGAATGCTGATGGATTTTCCTCTATTTCTGTATATAATAATTCATCATCCATATCTGCAAAATCCATAAACTCCATTAGCCTTTCATCATTCGGAATCGCTACTATTCGTGCATTACTTCGCTGAATATAAATACTGTAATCATCCCTTAACAAAGTGATGATACGATCGATAAGTTCAGAGGTGTTCTTCATAGCTCAAGTTTTACGTTAGATAATTACAACAAATAAAGAACCGCTATTCAATGCGATATTAACCGACTTGCAACTTAAAACTATTCACAGATGTGATACTTTTAGCTTATCTCTTGCCTATAAAATTATAATAAACTTTGCAAAAAAGCAGATACCTTCCAACTTAATTCGAGAAAATAAGATGATTCTAAACAGGAATTATCAAGATTGAAATTGGAATTATTGCACAGAAGTAGATTGTAATTGAGTCAAAACGGCACCTTTTACACTTTTTTGCGGTATACTAAACCATACTTGCGTACCATTACCCTCCTCGGAATCAATCCATATACTGCCACCATGGCGCTCCACAAATTCTTTACAGAGAATTAATCCTAAACCAGTACCCTTAGCGGTCATTTCTGAGCCAATGAAGTAGGTTTCTTTCTTTTTAAAAATATCTTGAGTTTCTTCCGCACTCATTCCCATTCCCTGGTCACAGACACAAAACTTAAGGCTGCTATTTTCTTCAAGTGCTATAATTCTAATTACGCCTTGTTCCGGAGAATATTTTAGTGCATTCGACACCAAATTACGAATAATGGTTCGGAGCATATTCATATCCACATGAACCACCAAAGCCTCAGGAATATCATACTCAAAGGTAACCTGACGAGGATTAATAGAGCTATCTAATAACTGAACGGTTTGCCTGACTAAAGGAAGAAGAGGTGTTGCCACCGGATTAAAAACGATATCACCTCGTTGTGAGTTGGCCCAACTTAATAGGTTTTCAAGCAGATGGTAAGTACTGGTTGAAGCTTCGCGTGCAGCTTTTAGGAGGTTTTGAATATCCTGAGGATCATGTTCGGGCAGTTCCATATACAATTCAATCAGCTCCTTTAAGCCACCAACAGGTCCGCGGAGATCATGCCCAATAACTGAAAGAATACGATCCTTAGCCAAGTTAGATACCCGTAATTGCTCATTCATTCCGGTTATATCTTCCTTTTGACGCATTAACCGCCTCCGTGATTGTGCCAGTTCCTTACGCTGGCGTTCTATCAAATAACCAACTACTAACAGTATTAATAAGAAACCTGCAATAACTGCAATTAGGATATTCTTAGTTTTAAGGCGAGCATGATTTAGAGCATCTTCTTGTTGAAGTTGTGTTATCTGAGTATCTTTTTCAAGAGTCTTATATTTTCTATCAAGTTTAACAAGCTCAGTCTGAATATTGATATTCTTTATACTATCTCTAAGGTTTGTATATATCTTTAAGTATTTTTTTGCTGAATCTTTTTTACTTGTTAAAATAAAATAATCTAACAAATTATATGAACTTCCATACAGCAATTGAGCATCATTAATGTTTTCTGCCAACCTATAACATCTGTTTAAATGTTGATAAGCTAAGTCGTAATTACCTTCACTTAAATAGATTTTTGAAAGATTGTTATGAACTCTTGCTATTCCTTTATGATCCCTCAATCTTGTTCGTAGAGCATAACATTTGTCATAATATTCTTTTGCAAATGGATAGTTTTTTTCAATTAAATAAGAAGTCCCTAAATTAAAATAGAATGTTGCTGAATCCTTTAAAGAACAATAATCAGAGCCAAGCAATCCATTCAAAATATTAATCGCACTAGGGGTGTTCTTTTGAAAAAGATTGACAGATACTAAGTTAATTTTAAATCTATATTGTAATTCTTTATTCTGTATTTTTTGAGCAATATTAATTGCATTATCAAAATTTTCCTTTGCCAAATCATAATTTTTTAGGTTCAAATAATTTAAACCTAACCTATTTCTAATTAAGGCACCTCTTATAGTTTCATTGTTCTCATCTAAATATCTTAAACTGATTAAAAAATACTCTTGAGCCTTTAAGTAATTTCCTAAGTTAGTTTCTAACTCCCCTTTTGTCTGATATATTCGAACTAATATTTCAGGGGAATTACTATTTACAAAGTATGGTAGTACCTCATTAAGCTTATCTGAACAATGATTCAGATTATTATCATCCAATAAACATACAGCTTGGGCATATAATATCAAATTCCTAACCAATTCATTAGTGGGTTTGTCTTGTGCATTTTTAACACTTGATAAATATACTGTATCACCTAATTCTATTTTTGTCTTAAAAAGGTTAATCATAGAATCCAAATTATCCTTTAAAAGAATATTCAATTCACTAATTATATTATCCTGTTTAAATCCATTTTGATTTGCTAATAAGAAATTTGAATTGGCCTCTATCAATAAGACACAAAAAACCAGAACCATATGAATGGCTCTGACTTTTATATGTTTATTTTTAATCATGTATTGTACTCGATAATTATACCTTCATCTTCAGGATCTCCTGATTTAGTATTAAGCATTGATGCCATCACTTTTAAATCACATTTTACATTAACTCCACGTTCTAATAATCCAACGTCTTTACGTTCAATGGTAAAATCCACATCAAAATAATCAAATTCACTTGATGTACCATCGTAGCTAATGGTTAAAGGACGGTAATAAATATTGTCAGCTACTTCGCCTTCTCCGCTTTTGGTAACCGTACTATCTTTAGGTAAGTAAGATACGGTTCTTACAACAAATTTCTCAATCTTACCGTTTTTATCTTTAACGGTTTCCAGATTTACATACGGAACTAATTCCTTCATATTGATCTAGGTTAATTATTAAAAAATTGCAATGTATGAAAAATATGCATGAACAGTTAAGTTTTTCGAATATTTTAATACAAAATTCCACACCTTTTATCCGTCAAATAATGCCGTTTATAAAAAGCCTGCTTAAGTCAAACTAATTCATTCGCTTTTTACCTATTATTCATTCACAAAATACTATTACCTTCGCCTTTGAAATATCAATAATATCTATATCTAGGCCTTAACAACATTATAATGGACTCTTTGGAATTTAATAATATACTTTTTGCTTTTGGTCTTACTTTATTTGCTGGTTTAAGCACTGGTATTGGAAGTGCCATGGCCTTTTTTGCCAAACGAACCAATACTCGTTTTTTAGCCCTCTCATTGGGTTTCTCGGCAGGTGTTATGATATATGTATCTTTTGTTGAAATATTCTTTAAAGCTAAAGATACCCTTGTTGAAGCCTATGGAGAATATCCAGGCACCTGGTATACAGTAATTGCATTCTTTGGTGGTGTACTTTTTATTGCTTTAATCGACAAGTTTATTCCATCGGCAGAAAACCCTCATGAATTGCATTCTATTGAAGAAATGGATAAAAAACCCAAAGCCCGCGATAAAAAACTGATGCGTATGGGTTTATTCACTGCTTTGGCGATTGGTATCCATAACTTCCCTGAAGGATTGGCTACCTTTACCGCTGCCCTACAAGATCCAAACTTGGGTATTGCTATTGCTGTGGCCATTGCCATTCACAATATCCCTGAAGGTATTGCAGTATCTGTACCCATTTATTATGCTACAGGCAGTCGGCGTAAAGCATTTCGATTAAGTTTCTTATCAGGCTTATCAGAGCCCATTGGTGCATTGATTGGTTATTTAATCCTTATGCCATTTATGACACCCCTGACCTTTGGGATTATTTTCGCAGGAGTTGCCGGTATTATGGTATTTATCAGCCTGGATGAATTATTACCTTCCGCTCGCGAATATGGTGAGCACCATTTGTCAATTTATGGTTTGTTTGCAGGAATGGCAGTAATGGCTGTTAGCTTATTGTTATTTCTTTAAAGCTGATTATTTGTCGAAGTGTTGATTTGTGGAAATGACACGGGCTGTACCCAGAACTAAAAAAACAAGGCCAGGTGCTAAGTGGATATTCGATTGAGTTTAACATAACACTTTTGGGCTCTAAACCCGAAACTCAATCTCCAGTCTTCGGCCATCTACCTTTTTATAATCTGATTATTGCCTCTATCTAAACTTTTCGTATTGAAGGATGTTTTTAATTGATGAACTAAATATCAAAACACATCTTCGGTAATGAAACAACTAATCAACCTTTTAATCTTAATCGTAACAACGAGCACAATTGTGCATGCCCAAAAAACAGATGCAAATATATTTGGTGATGTACAGGCTGAGGGCGAACACCTCGCATTTGTTAGCGTTTTCCTTAAGGATACTCAACACGGCACTATGACTGACCTATCAGGCCATTATATGCTCACCAACCTGCCAGTTGGAGAACACATATTGGTTGCTAGCTTAATGGGATACAAACCTGTTGAAAAGAAAGTAATCATTGTCAAAGGTCAATCGCAAGAAGTCAATTTTGTGATGGAAGAACAGGTCATGTCATTAGATGATGTTGTGGTGACAGGAACTAAAACTTTTAAAAGAAAAACTGAATCTGCGGTTGTGGTTAATGTAATGGAAGGGAAAAAGCTGGAGATGCTTCAAGCCGGTACACTGTCTGAAGGACTGGCATTTCAACCCGGCCTTCGTATGGAAACCGACTGTCAGACATGCAACTACACACAATTACGTATGAATGGACTAGGTGGTGCTTATTCACAGATATTAATTAATAGCCGCCCGGTTTTTAGTCCTCTTACAGGTTTATATGGTCTGGAACAAATCCCTACCAATATGATTGAGCGTATTGAAGTGGTGCGTGGCGGCGGGTCGGCTCTTTATGGTGCTGGTGCCATTGGCGGAACCGTTAATGTGATTACTAAGGTGCCGGAATCAAGCAGCTTTTCGGTCTCAACCACGCAATCAGTAATTAATGGCGATGCCAGCGATAGCCAGATATTTGCCAATGCCGGTATCCTATCCGATAGAAAAAACGCAGGCTTAACTTTATTTGCTACCAACCGTAATCGTGAATCGTACGATCATAACGATGATGGGTTTAGTGAACTGCCCAAATTAAAGAATAATTCATTTGGCTTCACTTCTTTCTTGCTTCCGGCGCCAAATCATAAACTCGAAGCCAGCTTCTCAAGCCTATATGAGTACCGACGTGGTGGTGATCGTGAAGATTTACCAGCATACCTGGCCGAACAGTCAGAAGAACGCACCCATAATGTATTAATGGGAGGTTTGGATTATAGCTTTTCGTTTAACGATAACCTGTCATCATTGGATGTGTATATTGCCGGACAAAAAACAGACCGTGACCATTATACCGGCATCAAGCCGGAAGTTGATGATGATGGATATCAGGATCACCTGGAAACTCCACCTTATGGCATAACTGAAAATGAAACCTACATGGGAGGTGTTCAATTAAACCATATGCTACCTTACTTTTTGGGTGGTAAAAATAACCTGACTTTTGGAACCGAATACAATTATGATATGGTACTTGATGAGATTAAGGCCTATAATTACGTTTTGGATCAAACCACGCGCAATACTGGCGCTTATATCCAGAGCGACTGGGAAATTACTAAAAAGTGGAACTTGTTAACAGGTGTTCGGGGAGATAAGCATAATATGGTGGACAAGCTGATATTCAGTCCGCGAGTATCATTGCTGTACAAGCAAAATGGTATGCAATTGCGAGGTAGTTGGTCAACAGGTTTCCGTGCGCCGCAAGCCTTTGATGCCGATATGCATATTGCTTTTGCCGGTGGTGGCATCCAGCGTATTCAGCTGGCAGAAGATTTAAAGGAAGAACGCTCGCAAAGCTGGAGCGCTTCCATCAATTACGATAAACCAAACGAGAAATACATTTGGGGTATCACACTGGAAGGATTCTATACAACTTTATTTGATGCATTTATACTTGAAGAAGACGGGGAGGATGAACAAGGTAATACCATTCTTGAAAAGCGTAATGGAAGTAATTCAACCGTTAAAGGTGTTACATTAGAGGCACGTGCCAATTATAACAAATTGTGGCAACTGGAAGCCGGATACACCATCCAGTCTAGTAAATTCGATGAAGTAGTTAATTGGTCAGAAAGCATTGAAGGTACCAGAGACTACTTGCGAACACCTGAACAATATGGCTACTACACCCTAACTTACAACCCGGTTTGGGGTATTAAAGCAGCCTTATCTGGTGTTTATACTGGCTCTATGCTGGTGCCTCATTTTGGTGCCGGACCAGAAGATACAACCGGTAATCCAATTGAGGATGAATTAGTAAAAACTGATTCGTTTATGGAGACCAATATTAAATTAAGCTACGCCTTGGATTGGCGCTATGTTGGTGTTGGAGTCGAATTTTTTGGCGGTGTTCAAAACCTGTTTAATGCTTACCAGGACGACTTTGATATTGGTAAAAACCGTGATAGTAACTACGTTTACGGTCCTGCACGTCCTCGTACTATTTATTTTGGTTTGAAGCTGATGAACCTGTAAATTCTTCAGGGAGAAATATGCTTCTCTTGGAGATAAGTTAAGCCCAATCCCCATAGAGATAAGCTTTCACCATATGACTTATTTGATGATTAAATCAATAATTTTGCCTCAGATAAAAACTATAACATGCTAAAAAAAGATCGCTACAATAAGGTTATTGACTACTTTCAGGAACATATGCCAGTGGCTGAAACGGAGTTGCATTATTCCAGTCCGTATGAGCTATTAGTAGCTGTTATTCTATCTGCCCAATGCACGGACAAACGTGTTAATATGCTGACACCTGCCATTTTTGAACGTTACCCTAAACCAGAAGATATGGCATTGGCAACTCCTAAAGATATCTTTGAACTGATTCGATCATGTAGTTATCCCAACAATAAAAGCAAACATCTGGTGGGTATGGCAAAAATGCTCATTGAGGATTTTAAAGGCATTGTGCCAGATGATATCAAGGAACTGCAGAAACTGCCGGGCGTTGGACGGAAAACGGCCAATGTGATAGCCTCTGTTGTTTATGAGAAGCCTGCCATGGCGGTTGATACACACGTATTCAGAGTGGCAGCACGAATTGGTTTAACTACCAACTCTAAAACTCCTTTAGATACCGAAAAACAACTGGTTAAATATTTCCCTGAAGAATTGTTGCCTATTGCTCACCACTGGTTAATATTACATGGTCGCTATGTTTGCATTGCGCGAAAACCAAGGTGTGGTCGATGTGGGTTGAAAGATTTCTGCCGATACTATGAAAAAGAGGTTTATAGCGAGCAGTAAGCAGCCACACCTTTTTTACGGATCGCATCTTTATATCCATTGTGCAATAAAGATGCGATCCGTAAGAATACTTCGGAAAGAATTATTAAAATCAATCAAGATAAACAATAGTCACTCCACTTCCACCGTGTTGGACATGCTCATCACGAAATGAAGAGACAAAAGGTAAGGTATCCAACTGCTCACGAATCATAATTCTTAAAATACCATTGCCCTTCCCGTGTAGAATCTTCACCTCCGGTATTTCACAAATCACCGCCTCATCCAAGTGATTCAATACCATTTGTATGGCCTCTTCTGTTCGTTTACCTCGAACATCAATATCAGGTTTGAAAGTGAGTTTTCGTTCACGTACTTTATCACCCACATTTGAAACGGAAGCATTCGGATTGGTAATATTAGAGCGCTTAACAGCCGATTGACTAACTTTCTCCAATCGATATAACTTTACAGTGGTACTCAGGCTTCCAAAGGCTACCGTTGCTTCTTTGCCCTGAATTTTCAGAACTTCACCAGGAGTATTCTGTCCTTTAAGTTTCACATTGTCACCTACCTGTATTGGTAATTCTTCTTTCTTCGGACGCATTCGGGCTGCAATCTCTTGTTCCTCCTGCTTCTTATTTTTTCGATTCGCCTTACGTTTCTCCCGCTCTTCTATCTGACGAATTTTCTTATCAATTTTTTCGTCCTTCGCCTTTTTGTCAATTGCTGATTCTTTAAAGCCTTCTAGTTTCTGCCGGGCCAATTTAGTCTTTTCCTTGTTAGCCTGCGTTTCTTTTATTGTTCGAATGGTGTTCTCAATTTCCTTATTGGCATTCGACAATAAATATTCTGCATCCGTTTTGGCTTTATCCAAAATTTCTTTGCGCTCTTTCTTTATATTCTGAAGATCCATCTGATAACGCTCCAATACATCAGCCAGCTTTTTCTCATTAATACGTATGGTATTACGTTTCTGCTCCCAATAGCGCTTATCCCGGACAATCTCGCGCAGGTTTTTATCGTAGTCTACATGCTCCTGACCAATTTTCTCTTTGGCACTTACCAGAATGTTTTCAGGCAATCCAATCTTACGGGCTATCTCAAAAGCAAAGGAAGAGCCTGGCTGTGCAATTTGTAATTTGTAAAGTGGCATAATCCGTCCGGTGTCAAACAACATGGCTCCATTCTCGATCCCTTCTGTTTGAAAAGCCATATGCTTCAGGTTGGTGTAATGAGTAGTAATCACCCCATATACCTTTTGCTGATTCAATTGTTCAAGCACACTCTCGGCAATCGCTCCGCCCAGCATAGGTTCCGTACCAGTTCCAAATTCATCTATTAACACCAAGGTCTGTTTCTGACTATATCGCAAAAAGTGCTTCATATTAAACAGGTGCGAACTATAGGTGCTCAGATCATTCTCAATGGATTGTTCATCACCAATATCGATAAAAATGTGCTTAAAAAAGCCCATTGTGGAGCCTTCATCCATCGGCACTAACAGGCCACACTGAAACATGTATTGCACCAAACCAACTGTTTGCAAACAAACTGATTTACCACCTGCATTGGGCCCTGATATCAATAAAATCCTTTGCTTGGGTGATGACAATTCCATGTTAAGAGGAATCACCTCTTTATTAACCGCCTTATGCTGAAGGTAGAACAATGGATGGACAGCATCTTTCCAAACAAAATTCTGTTGTTTTTTATAGTTGGGTAACAGAGCATTGATGCTAATAGCAAATCGTGCCTTGGCGCGAATAAAATCGATGGTACCCATGAAACGATACGATTCAAACAAATCGTCGATATAGGGACGAATCACATCAGCCATTTCAATTAAAATGCGAGTTATCTCTCGGCGTTCGGCGTATTCAAGTTCACGGACCTCATTATTGATCTCAACCACTTCGGCCGGCTCAATAAAGGAAGTTTTTCCTGTCGCAGACTCATCCTGAACAATACCACCCAGCTTACGTTTATTTGCTGCCGGTACAGGTATAACTGCTCGTCCATCCCGTATCGAAACCGTTACATCAGCCTCTACTAAACCATCCTGCTTGGCTCGTTTCAGTATGGCGATTAGTTTTCGTGAGATGCTGTTTTGCTTATTAAATATTTCTTTACGAATGCGAGCCAGTTCAGGCGAAGCATTATCTTTTATCTTACCAAACTTATTGAGTATACCATCAATATTATCCAGGATAAAAGGAAACACGGCCACTTCAGCAACCAGCTCTTTTAATTTGGGATAATCCTCTTCTTCTTTCTTATTGAAAAAACGACAAATATCGTTGATAGTTGATAGCGACCGCTTCAAATCGAAAAGTTCGCTCTCTTCCATAAACCGTCCCTTTGTTCGAATACGAGCCAATGGTTCACGCACATCAATAAAGTAACCAGTTGGAAAATTATCCTCCTCAAGACATACTTTTTTAAATTCATTGGTTCGCAACTGATTAAGACTCACCTCATCAAAATTGGTGCTGAAATGCATTTCATCAACCACTTCACGCCCAAGAGCACTCATACAACTCTCTTTTACCAACTCACGAATACGGGTAAATTTAATCTTATCTTCGAAACTATCGGGATATATCACTTTTGTCATTTTTTTGCAAAAATAACAATTCGACCTTTCTTACAGAAAGAAGAGCTTAGATAAACAGTTAATTGTAAAAAAAGTGTTAAAAATCTTTTTTTTTCGAGGTGCATACTTGACACCCAAATAATAAGGATGTAATTTAGCTTCTGAATCTAATATAAACGGCTCTCCTGGTCCCCAAATATAGAAACATTCGGATGTGTGTGAGGTTTAGGTTAGAATTTTTTTCTTAGAATGTTTCTTTGCCTGTCTCCCCAGACAGGCTTTTTTATTGTTAAGGATTTAATGCCGAATTTGCATACTCATTAATGGCATTGAATAGTTTTATTGGCGATAGTGTTCTCCATTTAACAGCATTTAATTTTCCACCATAAAGCATGTAGTAATTGAGATTAATTTTATCAAACTCTTCCAGCACATGCTGCCTGAAATTAATAGCAATAATCCAGCCGTCATCCAGATCATTGAACCAATCTTCGTAATAAGAATCATCTGAATAATGAAAATTGAGTACGTTTTCTCCGATTAAAATAAACTTTTGAATGCCATTATCTTCCAGATTCTCTATCACCGTTCGCTTCAGATGCATAATGTCATTATAAAGACAATCATTCCATTCGCCCATCAATTCAATAATTGCAAAACCAAGATCATAGTTGACAAACAGAATTTTCAGATAAAGCGTCTTTGATCCGCATTCATCCCATTTAGGATGGATATAGTGATTGTAAATTGTATTTCTATGGAGAAAAGCATTATGCTCTTCTCCATAGAAAATAGATTTGGGATCAGTGCTAGCCTGATAAATATTCTCCCACCGGCTATATGGTTCTATATTCTGCATTTAAACTTCAAATCATATCTTATTCAATCACAAAATTAACTTGAGCTTCTTTTATAACAAGAAACGCTCGTTTAGAGTTTCAGCCATTGCCGGACAAAAAAATCAGTTATTATACTGATTTATTTCATGAAAAAAATCTTTAAATGGTGATTTTCGTCTTGTTTTGACGTTTCACGCCTTTCTAATTTTGCCACGTAAAATAAGACAAAATGAGTGCGTTAAAAAAATTAAAAGAAAGAGGTTATTTAGAGCGTCGTCGCTACGAAGCCTTGATCTTCCTGGTGTTTTTTGGGGCTTTCTTTGGCTACCTCGGACATGTAATGGGGGTAACTAATTTACTAAACACCTTAATGCGAACTGCCCATGATCTTTTAATGAATACTGTATTTTTCATTATGGGAATCACGGTACTAACCGGAGCTTTAGGTCGATTAATGATCGAGTTCGGTGTTGTTCGTTTGTTAGAGGTTCTTCTGGCTCCTTTAATGCGTCCCTTATTCAATCTGCCAGGTGTAAGTGCCCTTGCCGGATTGATGACTTTCTTTTCTGATAACCCGGCTATTATCAGTTTGTCAAATGATAAAAACTTTAGCCGGTATTTTAAAACACACGAACTGATTTCACTTACCAACTTTGGCACTGCCTTTGGAATGGGCTTGATCGTATTGGCTTTTATGACAGGATTAGGATTCTTCTCCGGTGCTATGATTGGATTAGCAGGAGCTGTTATTGGAGCGGTCATTTCAACGCGTATGATGCAATATCTGATTAGAGGTAAAATTCCTGCAGATAAAGAATTTAAAGGCAATGGTGATGAAGAGAAAATTTCATTCGAAAGTAAAGGAAGTAATTTTCAGCGTTTTCTAAATGCCATGCTGGATGGTGGAAAATCAGGAGTGAACCTTGGTTTGGCTATTATTCCTGGTGTTTTGGTGATTAGTACCATCGTGATGGTGATTACCTTCAAACCTGCTGATGCTGCTATTGGCTATCAGGGATTGGCTTATGAAGGTGTTCCTATCCTACCTAAACTTGCCGGTTCTATCGACTGGCTGTTTGACTGGCTGTTTGGATTCAAATATCCAGAGCTAATTGCCTTTCCTGTAACATCATTAGGTGCAGTTGGCGCAGCTCTTTCGATGGTGAAGGCATTTATCGCACAAGGTATTGTGGGTGGTAATGAAATAGCTGTATTTACAGCAATGGGCATGTGTTGGAGTGGTTACCTGAGTACGCACACTGCGATGCTTGATACTCTTAATTTCCGTGAATTAACATCGAAAGCTTTACTGGCTCACACTATTGGTGGGCTTTTAGCAGGAGTGGCGGCCCATTACATTTTTGTTCTTTTCAATTTACTGGGAGTAGTTTGATAATTTCGAAATAATGATAGAAAAAGAGCGAATCTGCAATGTAGATTCGCTCTTTTTTATGTCTGTAATAACTTTTAGATATTCGATAATTTACTGAACAAATGATCAATACCTAATAAGCCTAAAATTCCAATCGCAATAAAGTACAAAATAGATGGCAGGCTCATAATAACATTTCCTACATAGTCGAAGCCACTACCAACTGATGAGAAATCAATGCTTGATGTATCAATATTTAATTGATTCCAATATTCTATTAATACCGAGGCATCCACCATAAAGGTAATTGCCAATAAGGCTGCAAAACCTCCCAGTAACCATAGTCTGTTTTGCTTATTAATAATGGGTTTATAAGCAACCGCATTTTCAGTCCAATCTTTAAGTACACGGTTCATCGTGTCTTGCTTTAACGACTCAGGTGCTTGATCTGGTTCAAAATCATTAAACAAGTCTCTTATTAACCGGTCGTCTATCTTATCCTTATTTGCTTCTTCCTCTTTCATGGTTCTAAAATTAAATAAAAGACTTTAATTCATCGCATAAAATCAGCTTTAACTCTTTCTGTAACTGTTTTCTGGCCCGATGTAGTTTGATTTTCACATTCGACTTACCCAAGCCGGTTGCCTGCTCAATTTCTTCTATACTCTGTTCTTTATAATAATGCAGAATCACAATAAATGCATCCTCCTCCTTTAATCGCCCAAGTGCTTTCTTCAATACTTTCTTACGCTCTTGAACTTCTAAACGGTTTAAGTTATCTTCAAAATTTTGAGCATCTTTCTCAATGACTTCCTTACTATCCAGGTTGGCTGTCTCTGGTTTTCTACTCCTTAGTTTTGAAATAGCTGTATTATATATGATTCGATACAACCACGTTGATAACTCTGCATCGCCTTTATATTGATCAATTGCCCTATAAGCTTTGAAAAAGGCATCCTGCGTTACTTCTTCAGCTTCCTCTTTGTTTTTAACAATACTAATGGCTAGTGTAAAGGCCATATGCTGGTACTTATCAATTATTTGCGAAAAAGCAGTTGCATCTCCCGTGCGGATGCTTTTTATTAACGCTATGTCGGCTATATCACTCATTCACCAATAGGACGCTGCCATTATTAAATAGGTTACAATCTATTCAACAATTTACACAGAGACTTGAACGATGGCAAATAAATGAAGCAGCTTATAAATTAGTTTTAAGGAAATTATAAAAAATATTTACAAAATTCTGTAACCGACATATTGGTACTGTAGTCCAACAAGTGAACGCTCCGGGAGAAAGCTTTAAAAAAATGTAAAACTTTAAAATATAAAACTATGGAAGGTGCATTAGCTATTATTTTTATTTTCGGTGGAATACCTGCTATAATTATTTCATTAGCTTATTTCAGAAACAGACGAATTGAACGAACTGCGTTAATTGCTTCTGGTAAGGAAGCCACCATCTTTGAATACGGAAAACCAAAGCATTACCTCAGTTTAAAGTACGGCATGTTGTTAGTCGGATTAGCTATAGGAGTTTTATTAGGCAGTGTGCTCGAAGTGAATACCAATATTCCTGAACCGATGGCATACTTATCAATGGTATTACTTTGGGGTGGTTTGAGCCTGATTCTATTTTATGGAATCCATAAAAAGCTGAAAGAAGAATGATCTTAATCGATTAATGTCAAAACACTGGATAACTAAAAAGCCACTCAAAAAGTGGCTTTTTAGTTATTTGTTAATTAGTTGATTTAAATAAAACCCCTGGTTTCGCATATAATAACCAACAACTCTAAAATTTCGTCATCAGTAAGTGCCTTACAATTTAAGATAGCATCAAAAAAATCTATATCCTTTTTACCTTTTTCAAAATAATCACGAAACTGTTCTCTCCGCTTATCCTGTACAATGCATTCTTTTTTTGCATCATTCACATTTAAATTCTCTTCTTCAGCAACAACTTCGGCCCGCCACTCAATTGGAGCTTCCAACTTTACATGAAAAGAACGGTCTATGTTTTTAGTAATAGCTTCTCCTGCGCGCCCAACTACAATAACATAACCTTGCACTGCTTCATCATGAATATATTTGGCAATGGTATTCTTAATGGTGGCATCTCCAGGATAGAAATCTTCACTAAAAAACAGAGCTAAATCTTTAAAGAAATGACTGTGTTTGTAATCACTTAATTCTTTAACAAGTGTTGATGAAAGTTTCAATTCTTTAGCTGACTCTTCAAGAATCTCTTTACTGATCCAACGCCATTCTTTGTTTTCGCCACTGGCCTCACTCTTTGCAGTTAAAACTTCGGCCAGTTTTTTTGCGATTCGCTTACCATGACATCCGTATTCTCTTGATATCGTAATGACCGGGCCGGGATTGCTCACATGCTTTTGAGGTTTTTTCTGTTTACCCTCGCGAACACCCATGTATTTTAAAAATAGATTTTCCATAGTTTAATTTTGCTTAGAAAACAGATTAATTGATACAATGTTTATAGATGAATCAAAATTTTTCATGTTCCAATATTAAAAGAAAAAGGACAGATCGAAAATCTGTCCTTACCCTTAATCAGTTCGTTAACTAAATCCAAAATCTATGAAAAAAA